>JBMTYE010000135.1:0-4988 GCA_049454255.1 Flavobacteriales bacterium | reverse complement strand
AACGACGGAGTGAACGATGTGTTCCAGGTGGAGGGCTTCGGAATCGACCCATCGAGCTTCGGCCTCGAGATCTTCAACCGCTGGGGTGAACGGGTGTTCTTTTCCCTGAATCCCGACGAACCCTGGCTCGGCAACTTCGCAGGCGGGGAGTATTACCTTCCCGACGCCACCTACACCTACCTCCTCCAAATCACCGCCACCGAGCGCCGCACCGGAACCATCACCCTCTTCCGGTAACCTCACCCTCACCCTCACCCTCAATGCTCCTCCTCACCCTCGCCCTCCTCTCCCCGGACCCGCAAGCGCTCTATGCCGAACACTGTGCGGGGTGCCACGGCCCGGGCGGACGGGAGTTTCGCAACCGAACGGACTGGATGTACGGCGGAACGGAGGCCGAAGTGCGCAAATCCATTGCTGAAGGCATCCCGACGGAAGGGATGGAGGGCTACGGTGGGGTGCTGGACGGGGCGGAACTCGATGCGCTCACGGCGTGGGTCCGCAATGTGCCCGCGGGTCACATTCCGACGGCGGTGGAGCTGACGGAAGATGGGGTGGAGCTGGAGAAGGTGGCGGAGGGGTTCGAAGTGCCGTTCGGGCTGGCTGAGCTGCCGGATGGGTCGTTGCTTGTGATGGAGCGGCCGGGCCGGTTGCTGCACCTGTCCGGTGGGACTGCAGTGCCGGTGGGGGGCGTGCCCCAGGACGTGGTGGCGCGGGGACAGGGCGGATTTACGGACGTCGCCGTGCGGGTGGATGCGGGAACGGTTTGGGTTTACCTCACCTGGAGCAAGGCCCACCCAGAAGACAATCGGCTCTCTACCACTGCGATGGGCCGCGGAAAATGGACCGGAAACGGGATGCTCGAGGGCTTTACGGAGCTGTTCGTCGCCACGCCGTGGAGCCGAAACCACCACCATTACGGCGGCCGGATGGCGTTCGACCGGGACGGGTACCTGTGGCTGACCGTAGGCGACCGGGGCGAGGAGGACCGCTTTCCGGGCGATTCCTCCGCTGCGCCGGGCAAAGTGCACCGGCTGCACGCCGACGGCCGCATCCCCGCGGACAACCCGTGGAAGGACAGCGACGGGCGGCCACTTTCGGCCTTTTCGCTCGGACACCGCAATCCCCAAGGCCTGACTATCCATCCGCTGTCGGGCGCGGTGTGGACCCACGAACACGGGCCGAAGGGCGGGGACGAAATCAATCTGCCGGTGGCGGGTGGCGATTGCGGTTGGCCTCGGACGACTTACGGAAGGAATTACAACGGCACGGAAATCAGCAAGTTCACCACCCTGCCCGGCGTGCGGACGCCGCTCCACTATTGGCTGCCCAGCATCGCCCCTTGCGGGATGGCCTTCGTGGCCGGCGGCGGCTGGCCCGCAGACCGACAGGGCGCCTTGCTGGTGGGATCGCTGCGCTTCGAATACCTGGAGTTGCTCCAGCTGGATGGCATGCAGGTGGTCGGGCGGGAGCGGCTGCTCGAGGGTGTGGGCCGGGTGCGCAGCGTCATGCGCGCGGCAGACGGCACGATTTATGTGGCGGTGGAGCGGTCCGGGGCCGACGGATTCGTCGCCCGGGTCGTACCTTCGCGCCGCCCTTGATTTCGCTTACTATTTTGATTTCCAAACCCTTCCGCTCAGTTTTCCAGGCCGCCCTGGCCGTGCTCGTCGTGGGCTGGAGTGCCGGCGTCGTGCGGGCCCAACCCGGTCCGTCGCTGTCCGCGGCGGAGGAAAGTGCGCTGCGCGCTGCGCCCGCGCCGGCCACCGACCTCGACTCCACTGTCTTCTCCGGCGAGGGCAAGCTCCTCATCCAATTCAGCCAGGCCTACTTCCACCAGTGGGCCGCCGGCGGCCAAAACAACCTCAGCGTCATCACGAAACTCGACCGCACTTGGGGCCTGGACCACGGCCGGTTCGGGTGGGATTCTGAAGTGCATTTGGCCTACGGCCTGCAAAGCCGGCCGGACGAGCGCATCCTCCTGAAAACCGACGACCGCGTCGAACTCGCTTCGAAGGTGGGCGTGCGCATCCTGCCGCATGGCTTTGCGACCTTCATGGGCAGCTTCCGCTCGCAGTTCGCGCCCGGCTACCAGCTCCTGAACGGCGCGCCGAACCGCGACGTGGTGCTTTCCCGCTGGATGGCCCCCGGCTACGGCGTGTTCGCGGCGGGCATCGACTACAAGCAGCCGTCGGGCAACCTCTCGCTGTTCGTGGCGCCGCTGACCTACAAGGCCACCTGGGTCCACGACACGACGCTTTCGGCCGCTGGGGCGTTCGGGGTCGAGCCGGGCCTGCGCGCCCGCAACGAAATCGGGGGCTACCTGAAGTGGGCGTGGACCACGCCCGTGGTTGAAAATGTGACGTACGCGGTCCGCATGGACCTGTTTAGCAACTTTTTAAGGGATCCCCAAAACGTGGACGTCTTCATGGACCACTTGCTCACCCTAAAAGTGAACTCCATCCTTACGACCACGGTCAGCGCCACCCTCCTCTACGACCACGACGTCCAGCTCCAAAAGTCCGATCCCGTCCTCAACCCCGACGGCACCGTCCTCACCCCGGCCCGCACCGGGCCCGGCATCCAGTTCCGCGAAGTCCTCTCCGTGGGCTTGTCGCTGAAGCTGTAGTTATCTTCGCTCCATGAAAGCCTTTGTGTTTCCGGGCCAAGGGGCCCAATTCCCGGGCATGGCCCACGACCTGCACGCGGCCAGCGCCGGCGTTCGCGCTCGGTTCGACGAAGCCGCGGAAGTCCTCGGATTCGATATCCGCGAGGTGATGTTCCACGGCTCCGAAGAGGATCTGCGGGCCACGGACATCACGCAGCCGGCCATTTTTCTGCATTCCGTCGTGCTCGCCGAAGCCCTCGGCGACGCCTTCGTTCCGGGCGTGGTCGCCGGCCACAGCCTCGGGGAATTCTCCGCCCTGACGGCGGCCGGGGCCTTGACCTTCGCCGACGGCCTCGCGCTCGTAGCGGAGCGGGCCCGGGCGATGCAGGCGGCGTGCGCGGTCGTTCCGTCGACCATGGCGGCCGTCCTCGGGATGGAGGACGCGGAGGTGGAGCGCATCTGCGCGGAAGTGCCTGGCGTCGTGGTGCCTGCGAACTACAATTGCCCCGGCCAACTCGTCATTTCAGGGGAGATTTCGGCCGTCGAGGAAGCCTGCCGGCGCCTGTCGGCCGCCGGGGCCAAACGGGCCATCGTCCTGTCCGTCGGCGGAGCCTTCCACTCGCCCTTGATGGAGCCCGCCCGCGAACGGCTCGCCCGCGCCATCGCCACCACCCCGGTCGCTGCGCCCCGCTGTCCGCTGGTGTCGAACGTGCATGCCACGGCGACGACCGACCCGGACGAAATCCGGGAGAACCTCGTCGCACAGCTCACCGCCCCGGTGCGTTGGACGCAGTCGATGCACACCATCCTCGGACTCGGTGCGTCCGAAATCATCGAGGTGGGACCGGGAACGGTCCTTCAGGGGTTGTTCAAGAAAGTAGACCGCGGGCTCGCCGTCTCAAGCGCGGCCCTCGCAGAACCGGCTCAGGCCTCGCCCGCGATGGCGACTTCGCCGAGGTAGGCATGGAGGTTTACCACCTCCGTCTCTGCCGCGTGCAGTGCGACTTTGAGTTCGCGGTTCTCCGACCGCAGTTCGTCCACACGCCGTTGCACCCGGGCCAACTCCGCTTTCAGCCGCACGAAATCCTTCAACGACGCCGCGCGCTCCGCACGGGCGGTCTCGAGGAGGGCCAACAATTCTTCCATGGCCCCTAAAGTACTCCGCCCCAGCGCCGCGTGAACCGGCTCCTTCGGGCGACTTTTCCACGCGGAAACGTGCGTTATGCACCGGCGCGCTCGCGCCACGCGATCCACCCGAGCCGCACCGCCGCCAGCGCCGCCCACACCCCACACGCCCCGTAGACCCACGCCAGCCGCTCGACCTCGCCCGCATACAGGTAGCCCGCGAACAGCGCTCCGGCCCCGATTCCGATTTCCATGGCGAGCATCATCGTCCCGAGCGCGAGGCCGGTCGCGCCGGGCCGGGCGAGGTCCGCCGTCCACGCGAAGATGGCCGGGGCGTTGATACCCACCGAAGCGCCGTAGACGATGCCCGCAACGATCGCCTCGCCCGCCGTCTCGGCGAGGGCCATGCCCGCCATCCCCGCGGCAAGCAGCAGGTTGCCTACCGCGATGACCGGCACGCGGCCCCACCGGTCCGACCAACCGCCCGCGACCATGCGCACGGCGATCGACGCCACAACGGCCACCGTGTTGAACGTGCCCTTGTAGGTGAAGCCCAGGGCGCCGACGAAATCCGGGGTGACCGCCAGGAAGGCCCCGAAGGCGAAGGCGACGGGGATTTGGGCAAGGGAAGGCGGGAGAGCGGCACGGTCGAACGGCTTGCCGCGCCACACCGCGAGGTCTGCCCAACGCAACTTCCGCCGCGGCTCGAGCGTCTCTTCCAGCGGCCACGTCAGCGCAAGCGACAACGCCCCGAGGGCCGCCGCCACCGCGAACATCGCATCGAGGCCCCACTCCACCGCGAGCACGCTGCCCAGCGCCGGGCCGCCCGCCATCCCTGCATTGCCCGCCACGCCCAGCAGTCCCATCGCCGCGCCGCGCCGGTCCACCGGCACGATGTCCGCGACGTAGGCCGTGGCGCCCGTCGGCCGAAATCCCGCACTGATGCCGTGGATGAACCGTAGCGTAAAGAAGGCCCCGACGGCCGCTCCCGGACCCACGTAGCCCAAGGCGAGGTAGCCGAGCGCGGCCAGCGCGGCGACCCACGACCCGAAGACCATCACCGGCCGCCGGCCCACCTCGTCCGTCACCCGGCCGCTGACGAACCGGGACAGAAACGCCCCCACCGTAAACGAACCGATGATCCAACCGATGAGGTCGGGCCGCCCGAGCGCGGCGAGGAACCCGGGAAGTTCGGGCACCACCATGCCGAAGCTCGCCATAAAGAGCAACGTGCTGATGCACGGCAACAAAAACCGCTTCG
>JBMTYE010000134.1:0-4991 GCA_049454255.1 Flavobacteriales bacterium | reverse complement strand
CGCTGGTCGACAATGTCCGTCGGACGCTCGAAATTCTCGAAGGCATCGGGCGCGAGTGAGCTGCTTCAGCGCGCCTTTTTCTTTTCCTCTTCCGCCATTTCCTGCAGCCGTCGCATTTCGATGGCCTGCAAGCCGACGATTGCCGCCACGGCCGCGATAGTGTCGATATCGTCCGACCGCGAGACGTCGGCCGCGGGCTTGGTCAATCCGGTGACAATCTGCCCGTAAGCGCGACCGCCGAGGATGCCCGCGAGTTCGTCGTGGTCCCGCGTGATGGCATGGGGGTTGAGGTCCGCATATTCACCGACCCGCAGGCCCGTCAGGGCTTTGCGCGCTTTTTTGTCCTCGAGGTGCTCGAGGGAGATGGAGGTGTCGCCGGCGAGCCCGCCTTCGAAGGGTTCGCCGGTTTGGCCCAACTCCTCGATATGGCACATCAGCAGATCCGTTTCGCCCGCAACCTCAACGTCGCTCAACGTTCCCTGCCGGCGGCGGTAGTCCTCCACCTGGCGGTCCACCGTCTTCGCATCCACGGGAATGTGGTGGCGCGTGAAGACCGCCTTGTTCCCGAAATCCGTCGGAATCTCCGGAGCCAGGCCGATTTCAAACCCAAACTCGAAGCGGTCCGGCCGCTCGAAATCCCCGACCGAGGTGTGCGCCTCCCACGGCATAGGCGAGCCGAGCACCTTGAGGTCGTTTTCGCGGATGTACGCGTCCAGTTGCTCCTGGATCAGCTTGTTCATCTCGTCTGCCAGGACCGGCGCGGCATATTGCTTGCGGACTAACGCCATGGGCGCCTTGCCTTTACGGAATCCGGGAATCACCGCTTGTTTCCGGTAGTTTTCGAGGATTTGCTCCACGCGTGGGGCATAGTCGGCAGGCTCGAAGGTCAAGGTGACCGCTTCGATGAGGTGCTCGAGGGAGGTGCGTTCGATGTGCATAGCGTCTGGTCGGTCCCGGCTGTGTGCGGGTGGAGGGACTCGAACCCCCACGCCTTGCGGCACCAGATCCTAAGTCTGGCGTGTCTACCAATTTCACCACACCCGCAGCGGGGCGGCAAATGTACATCGGATGTGCATCGGGTACACTCTTAAATTTTGTGTTCGTTGCCGCAGGACGTGAGGTTGCGCCTGACCTTCGCGGCCGATGGGCGCGCGAGCAATCATATGGAGGACTTCTCGGGTCCTTCTGGGGGCGTTGTTGGTCGTGCTTCCCGCCTTGGGGGCGGGCCAAACAGGTTCACGCACCCGAGTTCGCCTCCTCTCGGCTGGCTCCATCGCCCGCGACCCCTCCCTCCCCGGAGTCCAACGCCTGCTCGACGGCGTGGCCCTGGGCTACCGCGATGCCGTCCTGAACTGCGACAGCGCGTGGCGCTACGACGACGGCCGGTTCGAGGCCATGGGCCGGGTCGTCCTCACCGACCGCAGCGGCCTCGTGATGCGGTCCTCCCGCATGTTGCTCGACCCCGAAGGCGATGCGGTCACCGCCACCGGCCGCCTCGGCCTTCCTGTCATCCTCCGCGACCGCACCGGCGAGCTCGAAGCCCCGATTATCCGCTACGACACCGAGACGCGCGTGGCCACCTACACGTCCGGAGGTACGCTCAAGCGGGAAGGCCGCACGGTCCGCAGCCGCACCGGCCGCTACGATGTGGAATCGGGCTGGCTTGAACTCGGCGGAGCGGTCCGCATGACTTCGAGTGACGAAACGCTGACCTGCGATTCCCTGCTCTACCGGGCTTCCGACAGCACGGTGCGGTTCCTGTCTCCCACGCGGGTGACCACCGCCGACGGCCGGTACGACGTGTCCTGTTCGCGCGGCCTGTGGGTCCTTGACCGCGAGACCGGTTGGCTCGGCGGGTCGCCGGCGCGGGTCCGCCGGGACGGCGATGTGCTCGAAGGTGACAGCGTCGCTATCGAGGGTCCCGACGGTCCTACGACAGCGGTCGGCCACGTCCTCGCTTGGGACACGGCGGGCACGTGGTGGTCACGCGGTGCATCCCTGTGGCGCACCGCCGAGGGCGTCGGGGGTGTGGTCGGAGCGGTCGGCGGTGTGGGCAGTGAGCGGGCGCATTTTTTGACCGTTACCGACGGGGATACACTTTGGGTGTCGGCAGATACCTTGTACACAAGCGATTCGGAGCTGCGGGCCTTTCCTCGGGTGCGGGCGCGCTTTTCAGGTATGGATGCGCTGTGCGACACGTTGGTATGGGCCTCGGCGGACAGCGTGCTCGATTTGCACGGGTCGCCGCGGGTGTGGTTCGACGGCCGCTTGCTGGTGGCCGACAGCGTCCAGGCGACGACCGATGAGGGAAAGCTGACGGGATTTCGCGCTGCGGGCCATGCTGTGTTGGTGTCTGAGGTTCAGGAACTTGCGGATTCGCTTTCGGGGTTTGACCAAATCGCAGGCCGCCTCATCGAAGGCGACTTCTCCGATGGCGAACTCGTTCACCTCCGCGTCACCGGCAACAGCGAGGCGGTCGTGGTCGATGCCGACGACCCGGCCCGGCCGTCGGTGAACCGCGCGACGGGCAGCCGACTGCGCCTCGACTTTGCCGCGCGCGAATTGGAGCAGGTGGCCCTGCTCGATGGCCCGAGCGGCCGCTGGGACCAGTTTCCAGCCGCCGAGGGCCTCGCCTTCCGGGTGGAGGGGTTCCGCTGGGAACCCGCCCCGGCCGGTGTCGATTTCGGGGGAATTTTTCCGTCTCTGGGGCGGCCGTAAAGCTTCGGCCACCGGTCACAAATTCGGGGGTGGTCCGCCCGCCCCGCAAGATTCCTTTGTGGCATGGAATGGAAGGGGGTGGTGGTGTGGCTTGGGGCGGCTGGGGCTGTCCTGGGGACGGCGGAGTGGGGCGCGGCAGCGGCGCAGCCGGTGCCGGCGGACGTGGCGCCGCCGATGGGGGTGGCGCCGGGGTCGTGGCGGGTGGGGCTTTGGCCGGAGGGGGGGATTGTCGATGCCGGTGTTGCGGCTCCGGTGCTGCGGTCGGATTCGGTGAAGCAGGCCTGGTGGGGGTGGGCCGAGGTTTCGGCGACGGGGGGCTGGACGGTGTCGCGGGTGGGAGTGACCCGGCGTCAGGAGCTGCGGCCTGGACTGACCCTGGCTGCCGGGGTGGGGGTGAGGAGGCGGAGGTGGGCGGAAGTGGATGTGGTCGATTACGGACCTACGGCGACGGTAGCGCTTGCAGGCAAGGCGGGTCCGGCGGATGCGGTTCTATGGTGCGATGTAGAGGGGGGCAGCCAATTCCGTTGGGGGGTGATAGGCAGCAGGACGCTGGATCGGGTTTCAGGCGCCGTGGCGTGGCATGCGGACCGCGGTTTCTTCGCTTCTTGCGCCGGTGAGGCCCATCCCCGGGTGTGGCTGGGCGGCTGGATGTCCACGGGTCCGTGGCGGCTCGGCGCGAGTGTGGCCTGGACCTTGGGTGGACGCCCGGTGTGGTTGCTTTCCGGCCCGCACCCGCTGTTCGGCTGGACGTGGGGCTTGGTGCCATGAGCAGTTGGGCACGGGCGCTGGGGTGGGTTTGGTCAGGCGCAGCTTGCTGCGTTCCTTTCTGCCTTGCAGGCCAAACCGAAATCCTGGACGCCTGGCTGGAGGACTGGACGGAATCCGGCCGAATGGACGCACATGAAGCAGATGCCATCCGCGCCCACATTGCTACTGCGGGGTGGCCTATCGCTCCCGAGGAAATCGGCGCAGTGCAGGGCCTACGGCCGGCCACCGCTGCAGCTATCGCCGCCGACCCGCTCTGGCGCTCGTGGTGCATGGCCGCTCATCCCTCGCGCACCTCAGTCTCGCGCAACCGCCTCGAGGCGCGCATGGATACCCGCGTCACGGACACGCTGTGGGCCTCGTCCCGGGCCGGCCGATCCGGAGTGTGGGCGCTGCGTGTGGACCGAGGCGGCCACATTTCGGGACATGCCCTTTTGCGACCTACCCGGCGACCTTGGTCCGTGGTAATCGGCGACCACACGTTGCGTTGGGCCCAAGGGGCGGTCACCGGCTCCGTCGGCCCCTTCGACGGCCTTCGTGAACCCCAAACAGCCCTACGCACAACCATCCCCGTGGCCCCTGCTTGTTCCGGCCCAGCAGTTCCACTCCGCACGGGCGTGGCTGCTTGGTCCGAGCGTGGACCTTGGCGCCTTGCATTCAGTGCCGCGCGCCACCCGACATCGTGGACGTCGCCGCGAACTGCTGTGCTCGTGCAGCGCATCGTGCGCTTCGGACGCGTCGGAGCAGCATGTGAATTTGGCCCGCGGAATCCCGGTTCTCCGTCGGCAGCCGTGGCGGGTTTCCACGCTGATGGTGGGCATGGGAACACCGTTTGGGCCGCAGAAGCGGCGGTCTTTCCCACAGGCCACCTACTGCACGGGGCATTTCTAGTGGGACGGGGGCGCGAGCTTGACCTGTTCGGGAGCATTTCTCGCGCGCACGGTGTGCATCCAGGCAAAGCGTGGGGAGATGTGCGCACGGCTGTTCCTGCTCCGTGTGCGGCTGTCGTAGGAATGCGCTGGCTGCATCCGGGCAAGGACGCCGGTCGGTTGTGGATTCGCGCTCATGTCTTCCCCGCACCTGACTGGGAGGTCGAATGGCGTAGAAGGGTCAACTTCCCGGAAGTCGTATCCGCGGGCTTTCCTTGGGAATTCCGATGCATTCTGCGCGACGGGGGAGCGGCGCGGTTGGAGTTGCGTCGTGACGGTCCAGAGGGGGTGTGCCGGATCCGGTGGGATCCTGGCGCGGGAACTTCGGTGCTGCTCGGCTGGCGACCGAGTGCAGGGCCAGTCGGCGGCGACCTATGGTGCGGTCGCGCCACAACAGATGTGCCCTTTTACGGTTTCGAACCGGGGGCCCTCGGCTGGAACATCGCCCCGCTATCTGCCCGTGAACTGCGTTATACCTTCCGAATTTCTGCCCAACACGAGCCCTGGCGCTTCTCCGCCAGCCTTCACGGTACAGATGCTACCTCCGGAAACCGGTTGCCTCGCACCACGGCGTGGGAG
>JBMTYE010000133.1:0-5036 GCA_049454255.1 Flavobacteriales bacterium | reverse complement strand
TCATCGAGTGAGCCCTTATACGCTGCCGCTTGGAGGTTCAGCCACCAGTAGCGGTATTCGAGTTTCCGGCTGTCGACCTGGAGTTGGTTGTAGAACCGGTCAGACCCTTGGAAGTAGAAGTTCTCGAAGAGCAGAGCAAATTGTTCTTCGTTCTGCATGTCGATGGGTTCCTCCCAGTTCAGGGTGTATTCCACTCCGAGGTACTCGCTGATTTCCATCGGAACGCCGACTTCGGTATTCTGGAAGGCCTCGTTTTCTTCGGCGAGGGCTTCGCGGAAGAGCGAGTCCTGGACATACTGCACGAACTGACGGTACTCGTTGTTCGTGATTTCGTGGATGTCCATGTAGAATGACGGGATGGTGACCGTCTTCGACTTCGTGTTCAGTGCGAAGGGAACGTCTTGGTCGCTCGGACCCATCGTGAATGAACCCTGGTGGATGTAGTTCATCCCGTAAGGATTCATTTGGATCCACTGCTCACGCGGGTAAACGCCGACCAGTTCCCCTTGAGGGCCGCTGTAGCACCCTGCCAGCAGGGTTGCCGTCGCCAAACCAACCAGAAGATGTTTCATGGGACGTGCGGGTAGATTACGTAAGGATGTACGATGAAAACTCGAACAAGTTGCCCATTCGTATGTGCTCACAGGAACCGGGGGTTCGCGTGGCGGTTTTGAACCGGAATGGACTGGAATTTAAAGCAGTAGCTCAAGAAGACTTCGTGCGAGCCGGACGAATAGTTCCGGAGCTCTGAAGTAGTAGCATCGAAGGAATAGCCGAGGCGGAACACCTGCTTCGCATACGACGTCGGTTGGCGGTCCTCCATGGCGTACTGGAAACCCAGGGTGGGCGCGAACGCATCGCCGGGACGCCAGGAGACACCGCCCCACAGCATTTGGTTCCACAACACATTGACATTCAGGTCCACAATGGTGGCATTGAGGTCAGATTTCGCCAGCACATTCGAGCGCAAGACGAGGTAATCCCCGTCGAGCGGATGGTCGTAACCGCCCATGGCGTAGTAGTGGCGCGTCGGCTGTATACTCAACTGGCCGAGTTCCATTTCTGCCAAATGCGTGGCGGACAAGCCGGCATAGAACGACCCCGGTTTCTGCAGGTAAATCCCGAAGTCGCCGTCCACCGTGCTCGCCGAAGCCTGCTGGTTCGGGATGGCGTTGTCTTGGGTGTAGTCGTCGATGGCAATCCACTCGTTGCCGAGGGTTTTGCTGAACATGGAGACCGAAGCCCCGATGCTCAGAACACTGCCGTTGCCGAACTCGGGCAGACGGTAGGCGTAGCCGAGCTTCGCTAAATTGTTTGTCTCTTGGCCTAACGCGTCATTGTAGAACGAAGCCATCACACCGCCCCGCAACGGCTTAACATAGGTATGGCCACTGAGCATCGCGGTCTTCGGGTCGCGGTCCAGGCCCTGCCACTGGTTTCGGTAGATGCCGGAAATGCAGGTCAGGTCACTGTTGCCCGCGACGGCAGGGTTCATGTACACCGGGTCGATGAACCACTGGGTGTACTGGGGATCCTGCTGGGCCCAGGTCCCCGCGAACGCGGTCGCGGAGAGAACAAGCGTCAGAAGTCGGCGCATGTGCGATTCAACGGGTTGATTTTCAACAAACGAGAGGTCCAGTTGCGGCTTAGAGCGCCCGCTAATATAGAGAAATTCACAATCGTTGGGTGAAAAGCAGAAGAAGTTTGAAAGAATTTCTCTGCCCCTCAGGCAACCCTAAACGCAATTCTACGTCTTCATGTTTCAGGCGAGTTTTTGGAAGGTCTTCCACCAGCGGTCGGGTAGATTCCCGTGGGCCGCCTCTTGGTAATCCTCGTACGAGCAGCTGATGAGGAGTTCGCGCCGCAGGTCGTTGCCTTTGCGCGGAGGAAACGGCACTTCCATCCACCACCGGTCGCTGCGGGGACTCTTGTAGAAGACCACTTCGTGGCGCACGTTTTCCAAATCGACGACGTAGCGCTGGTAGCTCTCCTTTGCGCATTTAGGGTAGTCGGCCTTTTGGCTGAAAATGCCTTCTAAAATGTGCCAAACCACCTGACCGCAGAGCTCCGCTCCGAGGTGGCGGTGGTCGAGACCCGGGTTGTGCTCAAAGAGTCCGATGGCCTTCAGCCGGTCGCTCATCCCGGCATACCGCCCGAGCCGGCAGACCTGTTGGGCATCGAGGCCGTTCGGGCCGGCTTCGGCGTGGGCCGGATGGTCGGCGCCGCGCACGGCCTGCATATCGATGGACACGAGGTCCGCATCCCGCAGGATGGGCTCCATCGCCTCGACGTCGTCGTGCACAAGCCCGAGCCGGAGCGCGTCGAACTGCATCTTGTCGAGGAGTTCGAGGGTGTCCGCATCCGTCAGGTATCCCTGGTGTCCGATGTTGACGTAATCGAAGAGGCGGTTCGGCTCGGCGAGCACGATGTCGTTCATGTAGTTCGCCGCCGTCGTGGCCCCCGGATCTGCCCCGAAGTCCAACCGGGCATCCCACGTCACCACGTTGAGCGGCTCGCCGAGCACCGCCAGCGCCTCGTACATCGCAACGGTCAGGTCCTGCCCACCGCCTAGCACCACCGGCACGATGCCGGATGCCACGAGCTCGTTGACTACCATGCGCACGGCGGCATGCGTGTCCTGCGTCGTCACCCCGGGCCGCAGATTCCCCAAATCCACGGTCGGCATCCACCCGCGGTGCGGCATGAGCCGGTACAACCGTTCCCGGATGGCATCCGGCGCTGCGGCACACCCCTCGTTGTCCCCGCTGGCGCGTCCGTCGTTGACACCGAACAGGGCGACCCGCACCCCCTCGAGGTCTGGCCGGTGGTCAAACCGATGCACCTCGATGCGGTCTGCAATCCGGGCCGCCCCTTCCGCGTTGCTGAAGTACGGCGTGTACACCGTCTCAAACAGGTCGTACAGTTCGTGGCTCATGCGGGCGAAGTTCACTCCGCAGCGCGGACGCTTTGCCGGCCCCGCAAGCCGGATGCGAACAACGTCCCGTTGAACGCGGTCAGGATTTCCGCGCCCGTCCGCGCCGGACGGGTTTGGCCTTCGCTACTTCGATAAGCTCTTGCGCGCGGACCCACGACATCCCTGCGGCATCTTCGCCTTTCGGGATGGCGGCATTCAGCTTGCCCGCCTTGATGTACGGGCCGTAGCGGCCGTTGAGGACGCGCACATCGGCGTCTTCGTCGAACACCTTGATGAGCGCGTTTGCGTCGGCGGCCTGCTTCGCTGCGATGAGTTCGATGGCCCGCTCGAGCGTTACCGTGAACGGGTCATCGCCGTCGGCGGCCTTGATCGAAACGAATAGGCCGTCGTGGCGGACGTAGGGACCGAAGCGACCGATGCCCACCGACACCGACTTGCCGTTCCATTCGCCGAGTGCACGGGGCATCTTGAACAGGTCGAGGGCTTCATCGAGCGTGATGGTCTCGATGGACTGGTCCGGGCGCAGGGGAGCGAACCGCTTGTCCGGGTCGTCTTGGGTGCCGATTTGGGCGAGGGAGCCGTAGCGGCCCACCCGCACGAGGACGACCTTGCCCGTGACCGGATCGGTGCCGAGGATGCGGTCCGCCAAATCTTCCATCGGCCCTTCCACCACACCACGCAGGGTGGCATAGAACTCCCCCAGCATCTTCCGCCAATCCATCCGCCCCTGGGCAATCACGTCGAATTTCTCCTCCACCTGGGCGGTGAAGTGGTAGTCCATGATGAACTCCGCGTTCTTCAGCAGGAAGTCCGTCACCTTCGTCCCGATGTCGGTCGGGAAGAGTTTGGCCTTCTCTGCGCCGGTGTTTTCGACATCCGTCCGCCCGTCGATGTGCGTTCCTTCAAGGGTGAGCACGCGGAACTCCCGCGGCTTGCCTTCGAGGTCCTTCTTCGCAGCATATCCGCGCTTGACGATGGTGTCGATGGTAGGAGCGTAGGTCGAGGGGCGTCCGATGCCGAGTTCCTCGAGCTGCTTGACGAGGGCCGCCTCGGTGTAGCGCGGGGCGTGTTTCGTGAAGCGCTGGGTCGCGGTGGCCCGGATGCGCTCCGGGTGTTCGCCGGCGACGAGCGCGGGCAGCCGGCCTTTGTCGCTGTCTTCGGCCTGTTCGTCGTCGGTGCTTTCGAGGTACACCTTGAGGAAGCCCTCGAAGGTGATGACCTGGCCTTTTGCCTGGAATTGCTCGGAGCGCGACGAGACGTCGATGACGGCGGTGGTGTTTTCGATGCGGGCGTCCGCCATTTGGGAAGCGATGGCTCGCTTCCAAATCAACTCATACAGCCGACGGGCATCGCTTTCGCCCGAAATGCTCGGCACCGCAAAGTCGGTGGGGCGGATGGCTTCGTGGGCTTCCTGTGCACCTTTTGCCTGCTTGCCGTGGTGGGCCCGCGGGGTGCTGTAGTCGGCGCCGAAGGAGGCCGTGATGGCTGTGGCGGCGGCGGACAGGGCGAACTCGCTGAGGTTCGTCGAGTCGGTCCGCATGTAGGTGATGTGACCGGCTTCGTAGAGGTTTTGGGCCACGCGCATGGTTCGGGTCACGCTGAACCCGAGCTTGCGGGAGGCTTCTTGCTGCAGGGTAGAGGTGGTGAAGGGCGGAGCGGGTTTGCGCGTGGCAGGCCGCGTCTCCACCGAAAGCACGGTATGCGTAGCCGGTCCGCAGGCCTCGAGGAACTCCCGCGCGGCCGCTTCGTCGGCGAATCGCTTGTTCAGTTCCGCCTTGAACGGGATGCTTTTCGTGGTGAATTCCCCGACCACCCGGAAGGACGATTCCGAGGCAAACGCATTGATTTCACGCTCGCGGTCGACGAGGATGCGGACGGCCACCGACTGCACGCGGCCCGCAGAAAGTCCGGGCTTCACCCGCTTCCAGAGGATGGGACTGAGGTCGAAGCCCACAAGCCGGTCCAGGACCCGGCGGGCCTGCTGGGCATTCACAAGGTCCACGTCCACCTGGCGCGGCCGTTCGATGGCCTTGAGGCTGGCGTTTTTCGTGATCTCCGAAAAGACGGGGCGGCGGGGTTTTTCGGGCGCGAGTTCCAGCGC
>JBMTYE010000132.1:0-5071 GCA_049454255.1 Flavobacteriales bacterium | reverse complement strand
GATTCCCGGCGGCAACACGAGCAATACCGCGGCATGGGAAGTGTACGACGGCTCGAATTCACCGGTCTCGTGGGTCACCGAGAGCATCGCCGACGGCTTCGGGAATGTCTTTTTCTACAGCGACTACGGCACGCACATGTGGGAGGGCGCAACAGCATCCTGGACGACGTGGGATCTTACGACAAGTCCGCTGCAGTACTATTCCTACGGGTTTGCCCGAGATCACCTCGGCCGGGCCTGCTTCGGCGGTTTTCAGCAAATTGCCATGTACGACGGCAGCGCGCCCGATGCCCCATGGAGTGTGGTGTATTTGGCCGACCTCGGCGCCCCGAACCTCACCAGTGTGAACGACCTGGCCTACGAAGCCGACGGCACCCTGTGGCTTGCCACTCCAGAAGGCGTGAGCCGATGGGAAAACAGTATCTGGACCCACTGGACACCGTCAAATTCAAACCTCGCCGCCCTCCACATGAACGGCATCGAGCTCGATGCGGCTGGCGTGGCGTATGCGTGCGGCTACGATGCCGATGGATGGATTACCGGCGGAGTTTCCATCCTGCATCCGGACAGTTCCGATTGGACCACGTGGACGACCGAGAACTCCGACTTGCCGGCGGAGCAACTCGACGACCTCCAGGTGGACAACTCCGGCAACCTCTGGATCAACGCCTACCCACGTGGCATCGCGGTGTACCGGCAGGGAGGTGTAGTCGGGTTAGACTGCTGGGACACCGGTCTTGATACGTGGATGGTCTCTGAGGTGGAAGAATCCGGTCGTACAAAATCTTCCTGGGTACATCCGAACCCATGCACGCGGACAAATCTCTGCATCACCATCACCGGACGCGGACCGGGAACTATCGAAATCCGGGGAATCAACGGAACATGCTATCTCGAGATTCCCTTCACCGGTCCGGGCACGTACCCGATAGCCCTCCCCGATAGCGTTCCGGCCGGTCTCTTGCTTGCTTTGGTCGTGGGACGAGAAGGAACCCAGACGCACCGCGTGGTGGTGCTCCCGTAATCAGTCGTCGAGATGGCCAAACCGCCCGGCCTGAAAATCCGTGAAGGCCTCGAGCAGCTGCGCCCGGGTATTCATCACGAAGGGCCCATGTGCCGCGATCGGCTCACGCAGCGGCTCACCCGCGAGCATGAGCACCGTCGCACCCTCCTCCCCCGCTACGAGCTCCACCTCGGTTCCCTGCGCGCGGAAGACCCCGAAGTGGTCCTGGGGAATTTCGACCCCGCCTGAAGCCTCGACAGACCCGCGGGCGATGAGCGCTGCCACCGTCCACTCCGCCGGACGCGAGAAGCGAATCCGGCCATGAGGAGCGAGTTCCACGCGCCACAGGTCCACCGGGCTGAAGGTCGACGCGGCGCCTGAGACCCCGGCGAACTCCCCCGCAATCACGGCCACGGTGCCACCACCGTCGGGCAGGGTGACCACGGGGATGTCGTGCGCGTCGAGCGCTTGGTAGCGCGGCGCCGTCATTTTTTGGGCCGCGGGCAGGTTTACCCACAGCTGGATCATGTGAAACTCCCCGCCTGATCGGGCGAAGTCCTCGGCGTGGTATTCCTTGTGCAACACCCCGCTGCCCGCCGTCATCCACTGCACCCCGCCTTCGCCGATGGTTCCGCCCCCGCCCGCGCTGTCGTGGTGGGCGATGCGTCCGCGGAGCGCCACCGTCACCGTTTCGAATCCCCGGTGCGGATGCACGCCTACCCCGCGCGGCACTTCCGTGGGTGGGAAGTAGTGCAAGGGATTGTAGTCCAGCATGATGAAGGGGTCCAGCCGCTCCATTTCGAGGCCCGGGCCGCCGGGAATGAAGGTGTGCACGCGGAATCCATCGCCCACGAAATGCGGCGTTCCAGGCGCGACGATGCGCTCAAGCAGTCGGGTGTCCATGGGTGCGAAGGTCTGGGGTTCCTGCGTTCACCGCTGCGCGACTCACGCGCCAAATTCTGCAAATCCACGCACGACCCCGCCCCGATTTCGCGTTGAATCGAGGGCGCCCGATCGTGCCCCGACCCGCACATGCACACCGAACGCCCCGTCGCCGTCCCCGGCAGCACCATCGTCGTCCACGTCCGCGCGCAGGGCGGGGCCGGTTACCGAATTTGGCCCACCACCGCCATCCACTGCACCACCACGGGCGCCACCGGTCGCTTGCTCAGCATCCACAACGTCGCGGCCTACCCGGACTGGCACCACTTCGATGCGCCCGGCTGGTACTCCCTTGTCTTCGAGACCCTTCCGCCCGAATGCACGCACTTCACCGTCTTCGAAGACATTCCCGAAAGCGGCGGCCTGCATCTGCAGAACTGCCCGCGCCTTTCCGACGACACCGTGTGGCTCGACCCCAGTCGGTCGTGGGCTTAAGGGCGGCCGGCGTGCCGCGGATCCGCGAGACGTGGGTCAGTGAGGTAGGTGCTGTCGGTGAGGGTGTGCAGGAAGGCGATAAGGTCGGTTTGATCGCGCTCCGAAAGTTCGATGACGGCCGGCATGCGCGCATTCAGCCGCCCGTTGTCCACGACGTCGTGCACGTAAAAGGCCATTACCTCCTCGAGGGTCGCAAACCGCCCATCGTGCATGTAAGGCGCTGATACAGCGACGTTCCGGAGGCTCGGGATGCGAACGGACCCGCTGTCCTTCGGATTGCCTGTCACGTCGGCGAGCAGGGGGTCGGCCTCGTGGCGGTCCAGCCCGATGTTGACGAAGGTGAAATCGGTCATCACCGGCTCTTCGTGGCACCGGTGGCAGTGGATGCCGAAAAGCTCGTAGCCGCGGGCTTCCGGCTCGGAAAACCGCAGTTCGCCGCGCAGCATGCGGTCGAACGGCGCATCGGCCGAGATGAGGGTGGTTTGGAACGCGGCGAGCGCGGCGAGGACGCGCGCGCCAGTCACCCCGCCCTTCCCGAACGCCTTGCGAAACGCACGCACCATCTCCGGTCGCGCGGCCAAACGCGCTGCGATCGCCCCGGTATCCGACGCCATCTCGAACTCCGCTTCGATGGGCGCAAGCGGCATGGCCACGAGATCGTCCAGGCGACCGTCCCACATGAAGGTGTGGTGCCAGGCGACATTCGACAGGGCCGGCGTGTGGCGGGTCCCCCGTTTTCCGTGGATGCCTGCACTCAGCCGGTTGCCACCGTCTGAGAAGCCAAACGCCTGCCGGTGGCACGACGCGCACGCCACCGACCCATCGGCCGACAGGTCTGTGTCGTAGAAGAGGAGGCGTCCGAGCTCGATTTGGTCCGCGGCACGCGGACCCGACGCCAGCGGAAACACCGGCGCAGGAAAATGCCCCGGCTGCACCACCGCCTGCTGCGCGCATCCCACCACGAGGACAGCAGCACCCAGCACGGCCCACCGCCGCTGGAACCACCTTCTCGTCTGGCCGGAATGTCCCATCGCATCCATCACCCCAAAAATACGGCACTCCCCCCGCCCCCTTCCTGCCTCAGCGCAGCCGGTTCATCGCCTTGACCACCAGAAACATGGCCAGCGCGATGAGGACAAAATCCAGCCCAGACTGAAGAAACGCACCCACGCGCAACGCAACGGCCGGAATCACCTCGCCCGCCTCCCCCACGCGCTCGGGCCGCAGCACCACCGTCCACCGCGTCAAATCCGATGAATCTGTGAGTAGCGTTAGCACGGGATTCAGCACATCCTCCACGAGCGATGTGGTGATTTTCCCAAACGCCCCACCGATGATGACGCCCACAGCGAGATCGACCACATTGCCTTTGGCCGCGAACTCCTTGAATTCCTGAACAAATCCCATAGTCACATGCTCTTTCCTAAAATCACAACCTCGCCCACGTCCTCAACCTCAACCTCGTTCTCGTTCTCGCTCTCAACCTCCCCCTCCACCCCCACCCCCACCCCCACCGCCCACACCGCAGACCACAGCCAAACCCCGGCAAGCAGCCGGTTCAGGGTCCGCCGCGCCGCTGAACCGTCCGCCGAACGCACCTCCGCGAACACGAAGGCGCCGAGCGCCACGCAGAGCAAGACATTGCTCGAGAGAACGGCGACCCGGTTGAGCGAGAATCCCCATTCGCCGAGGCGGTAGCTGATGGCGTACAGGGCGAGCAGGTTCGCCACGAGCGCGCACCCGGCCATGCCCACTCCGAGCCAGCGGCCGCGGTTGCCGGGGGAACCGGTGAAGGAGGCCGCCGCGACGAGCAAGCCCACCACCGCGAGCAGCAGGGCGTTGAAGGCAAACAGGCGGTCCCGGTCGGTGGAAAGCTCGTCGAGGCCCTGGATGCCGAGGGCCACGAGGAAGGCGGCTTCGAGCACGAAGAGCACCGGGAAGAACAGCCGGGCCACGGCGGGCAGGATGCGGTCAAACACCCCGGGAAAGCGGAGCCACAGCGCGTGGCCGAAGAAGACGGAGGAGGTGAGGCCCCAGGTGGCGACGTGGATGAGGGTGGTTTCGATTTGGCCTTCCGTGGCGTCCACAACGTAGAGCAGGCCCACGGTGAGGGCGATGAGGACGCCGCCGATGGCCAGCAGGCCCGCGGTCAGTGCGGCCACGGAAAGCGCATGCCGAACGGCATCCACCCCGTCTTCCTTCCCCGCCGACTGCAAGTAGGCCCAAAGCGCCGTACCCGCCAGAAAAACAGGCAGATGCACCGTTCCCAGCACGACGGCCTGCACGGTCAAGGTCCCCGGGGAATCCACCCTGCTCGACAGCACCGCCGCCGCCACCGCCGCCGCCAGCAACGCCCCGGCCACCCGCAATCGGACCGACGCGCTGGCCTGGAACGCGTGAAATCCCGCCACCGGAGCCAGCACGGCGACCGGCAACCACGGGAGCATCCACGTTCGCAGCGGCTCCTGCCCGTCCGACCAGTACGGCAACAGCACACCACACCACACCACCGTCCCGGCAACCAGCGGGAAGGTCCACCACGGCATCGGCTTCATGGCCCGAAGAACGGAGTTTCTACGGGATTTCGCATGCGGCCCGTACCTTCCCGGCAATGGACGCATATCTCAAGGCGAGTGCCCACGCAGCTGCGGATCCGGAAGGATTTTGGGCGGCCGAGGCGGCGCGTTTTCG
>JBMTYE010000131.1:0-5141 GCA_049454255.1 Flavobacteriales bacterium | reverse complement strand
CCCCTGACCCTCCCCTACTTCGGCGCCCGAGCGACTAAGACGATGCCGAACGCCGCGAACAGCAAATTCGGCAACCACGCCGCGAGCAGCAGCCGGTTCTCCGGCCCTCCGACCAGCCCGTCGGCCACAGGCGACGCCGCCGCGTAAACCGTGATCAGCTTTGCGGTGAAGACGTACGTGAACCCGATGAGCACCGCGAAGAACAGGTGCACACCCACGCCACCCCGCACCTTGCGCGAGGCGATGGCCACCCCGATGAGCGTCAGGACATAGATGGCAAATGGGTTCGCCGTGCGCGCGAGCAGATCGAGTTGGAGCTGGGCAACCGCCGAGCCCCGGGCGGCCTCCTCTTCGATGTAGGCCGCGAGCTCCGGCGTGGTCATGGTGGACAACACCGCGGCCCGCACGCCGAAATCGCTGAATTCCATCGGGAGCACCGTATCCAGCTCATTCACAAACCGCAGGGACTCGCTACCGTCCGGCGCCAAATCCCGGATGCGCGCATTCACCAGCCGCCACGTGCTGTCCTCGGGGATGTAGGTCGCCTTCGCCGCGAGAATGCGCTGTTTCAAGCGGTTGCGGTCGTCCCATTGCTCGAGTTGGAACCGGTAGCCGGTGTTGCGCTCGAGCGTGATGCTCCGGAAATAGGCGATGGTGCCCGGCGCGATTTCGCGGTAGAGATGCTGGTCCGTGATGTGGTAATTCACGTGGACGAACTCGAACTCGAAGTCGACCTTGCTCGCGTTTGCGCGCGGAAGGATGTAGTGGGTGATGGCGAGCGACATCGCCACGAGCACCGATGCGGCGAGGAAGTAGGGCCGCAGGAAGCGCCAGTAGCTCATGCCACCGCTCAGCATCGCGATGATTTCCGAGGTTTGGGCAAGCCTGCTGGTGAACCAAATGATGGTCAGGAACACGATGAATCCGCTCAGCAGGTTGCCGAAATGGAAGCAAAAACTGATGTAGTACAGGATGGTCGGACCCAGCGGCGCCTCGTTTTCGATGAGCCGGCCGATGTTCTCCATCAAATCGAACACCACCGCGATCACGCAAAACACCGCAATCATATAGAAGAAGGTCGTCAGGAACCTCCGGATGATGTAGCGGTCGAGCCGGGTGAGCAGGCGCATCGGTCTCAGAGCCTGCGGGCGAGGCCCGGAATGACGCGTTCCTTCCAGTCCCGGAAGTCGCCTGCGAGGATGTGGGCGCGGGCCTGGCGGACGAGTTCGAGGTAGAACGCGAGGTTGTGGACGCTGCAGATGTAGAGGGCGAGGTATTCGCCGGTGTGCATCAGGTGCCGGACGTAGGCCCGGCTGTAGGCGCGATCCACCGGGGAGGTGCCGAGGGGATCGAGGGGCGAGTGGTCATTCTCCCACTGCTTGTTTTTGATTTGGATTACCCCCTCCCACGTGAAGAGTACGCCGTGGCGCGCGTTGCGGGTGGGCATCACGCAATCGAACATATCGACCCCTAATGCGATGTTTTCCAGAATGTTCACCGGCGTGCCTACCCCCATGAGGTAACGCGGCCGGTCTTCCGGCAAAATGCCGCACACGAGCTCCGCCATCGCGTACATGTCCTCGGCCGGTTCGCCCACGCTGAGGCCGCCGATGGCATTGCCCACGGCACCGCGCGCCGCCACCTCGTGGGCGGACTGGGCCCGCAGTTCGGGGTATACGGAGCCTTGGACGATGGGGAAAAGCGCCTGGGCGTGGCCGTACTTCGGCTCGGTCTCCGCGAGGCGGGCAATGCACCGGTCGAGCCAGCGGTGGGTTAGCTCCATCGAGGTCCGGGCGTAGGCCAGGTCGCACGGGTACGGCGGGCACTCGTCGAAGGCCATGACGATGTCCGACCCGATGCTCCGCTGGATGTCCATCGAAGCTTCCGGGCTGAACAGGTGCTTGCTGCCGTCGATGTGGCTGCGAAAGGTGACGCCTTCTTCTTTGATTTTCCGGTTCCCGGCCAAACTGAACACCTGATAGCCTCCGCTGTCCGTCAGAATCGCCCTATCCCACCCCATGAACCGGTGCAGGCCGCCCGCTGCCTCGAGCACGGCCGTGCCGGGCCGCAGGTAGAGGTGGTAGGTGTTGCCGAGGAGGATGGGTGCGTTGATGTCGTCGGTGAGGTCGCGCTGCGGGACGGCCTTCACCGTTCCGGCAGTCCCGACGGGCATGAAGATGGGGGTTTCCACCACACCGTGGGGGGTGAGGAGCCGGCCCGCCCGGGCCGCGGATCCGGGATCGCGGGCTTCACGAATGAACTCCATGTCGGGTCACATTGCCGGACCTCCTGCCCCGGCGGTCCCAAAGGTAGGCCTCAGGCCTTCCCGGAACGGCGCGGAAAGATGCGCATGCGTTCCCGGAACCGCTGCACCGCCTCCCGCTTGATGATGCCCCGCGAAATCAGGGCAAACACCACGAGCCACAGCAGTCCTTTGATCAGAAAAAAAAGGAATCCCGCGACTCCTATCGCCTTCAGCCACTCCATCATGGCTTCACAACAACCAGGGCCTCCCGCGGTTCATCGGCCACCGCGTTCGGGAAGCGGATGGAGTATGCAGAAGTGGGGTTCATGGGCAGTAGGGGGTCGCGGGGCTGGGGGGCCAAAACTAGGGCCGATCGCAAGGACTCGTTACACCCGGACGACCTCTTTTTGACGCCCCCGTGACACGCCACCCCGGAGCTCCGAAGAAACCTTTGCATCCGTTTTCGAACCTGCGGAAAAACACTTTATATGAAGCACTTTACTTCCCTCGCGTCGGTCGTTTGTGTCGGATTTCTCTCTGTAAATCTGGGAATTGCCCAAACCACCCACTCCATCGAGCAAGGTGCGAACTATGCCCAGGACGTGTATTTCTCTCTCGAAACAGGCATCGTCGCCACGGTACCTGCGGACAACTGGGACATCGCCCTCGAGGTGACGAATCCGTTTGCCATCGGCATCCGCATCAACGACGGCAACGGCCGCGAACTCGCCGTCTACCCGAACGGCGACCTCAGCGCTTGGGACACCGTGGACTCCACGGGCTTCTCCACCTGGCCGAAGCGCAACAACGGCCTCGACCTCTGGGAGACGGGCGCCTTCAACACCGGCTTTTCAGGCGACCCGATGGACTTCGGTTGGGGCGTATACAGCGGTCCTCCCCTGCACCAAGTCGTAGGCGACTCCCTCTACATCGTCAAGCGCGCCGACGGCAGCGCCCTGAAACTCCGCATCAACGACCTCTCGAACGGCCTGTGGTCCTTTACCTACGCCGATCTCGACGGCGCGAACGAAACCACCTCGACGGTCGCAATGGCCGACTACGCGGACCGCAACTTCGTTTACTTCCACTTCACGGACGGCGTAGTGGACCGCGAGCCGGCGACGGGCACATGGGACCTGGTCTTCACCCGCTATGTGGGACCGACCCAGTACGGCCTATTCCCCACGACCGGAATTCTGCTGAACCGCGACCGCGCGGCGGCGGAGGGCGACGGCGTGGACGTGAATGCCGCGGTGCACACGGACTACACGCTGACCACAGACAGCATCGTGACGATCGGAAACGACTGGAAGTCACTCGTGAACTTCATGTGGCAGATCGATGAAGACCGGGTTTATTTTGTCCAAACCGGCTCCGGCGCCATCCACAAGCTCATCTTCACCGGGTTCTCCGGCTCGTCCACCGGCATCACCACGTTCACCTCCGAGGTGGCCTCCGCCGTGGGCATCGCAGAATCCCCGGCATCCGCCGTCCAGGTCTACCCGAACCCGGTCACCGGCAACACCCTCTTCCTCAGCGGCTGCAGCGCCACCTCCACCGCAGAAGTGTGGTCCCTCGCCGGAGCGCGCGTCGCCTCGCTCCCAGCGCAGTCGGCACCCGGCACGCCCGCCGTGGTGGCCCTCAACGGCCTCCCAGCGGGCACCTACCTGATCCGCGTAGTCGACGGCAAGGCAACGTCCACCCACCGCATCGTCATTCTCTGATTCCGTGACGGCCCCGAGACCCTCCGCTGCACGCCGTGTGCTGCTTGCCGCTGTGGCGGTGGGCGGAGGGTTTTCGGGTGCCACGGCCCAATTCCACGTTGTCGACGCTTCGGGCGGTGGGCCGGTGCCGGGAGCGACCGTGCAGCTCCTCGCGGACCCGGCCGGTGCGGGTTCGGTTTGGGCCGCAGATGCTAGCGGCCAGTTCGCGCTGCCCTCTGCAGCTCCCGCCACCGTGCGGGTCAGCGCGGTGGGCTTCGCTGCGGCGGTGTTCGAGACCGACACCTTCCCTTCCGGAACGGTGCAGCTTGCCCCGGCGACCTACGCCATCCCGCAGGCGGTCGTCACCGGGCAGTACGGGTTGCGGAACGATGTCGATGCCGTCCAGCCCGTGCAAGTGCTTGACCGGCGGGCCATCGACCGCGTGGCGGCGGTGACGCTGCGGGATGTTTTGGCCACCCAAACGAACCTCACCCTCGGCTACGACGGCCAAATCGGCTCGACGGTCCGCATGCTCGGCCTTTCCGGCCAGCACGTCCAGGTCCTGGTCGACGGCGTCCCGGTCATCGGTCGCCTTGACGGCAACATCGACCTCGACCAGCTCCCGCTCGACGCGGTGGAACGCATCGAGGTCATCGAAGGCCCCATGAGCGTCGAGTACGGCTCGGAAGCGATCGCCGGCACCATCAACCTCATCACCCGCTCGACGAGCGCTGCCCCCCGCGCGGAAGTCCGTGCCGTGGCGGAATCCATTCAGCGGCTCACGACCTCGGCCCAGTATTCCACTCCGATCGGGAAGTCAACGCGGCTAAACGGGCGGGCCTCCCGGCTGTACTTCGGGGGGGGCAATCCTCCGGACCGGACCGGCCGGGAACTGCTGTGGAAGCCGAAGGAACAGCTCAGCGCCAGCCTCGGCCTTGCGCACGACTTCGGCGGGCTGACGTGGGCGGTCGGGGCGGACGGAATGTGGGAGACGCTGTGGAACGACGGGCCGGTGGAGTATGTGACGACGACGGTGGCCATCGACGATTCGTTGCTCGGGGTGTACCGCATGCCGGTCGCCCGGGATGGAGTGTTTACGACACGTCGGGAAGTGGTACGGACGGATGTGGAAGGCGAAATCGGCGGGATGCGGGTCAGTGGATTTGCCTCGTTTACACGGTATTGGAGGGGCC
>JBMTYE010000130.1:0-5166 GCA_049454255.1 Flavobacteriales bacterium | reverse complement strand
AGGGCGATGGCGACGGGACGTTTTCGTACGTCAGCACGGACAGTCCGGTGCTCCGTCATCCGTTTTCCGACTACGGACTGGCCCAGGCTGACCTCGATCGGGACGGCGACCGCGACCTCATCATCGCCACGCCCGGGGCTGGCGCGAATCCGGGAATCCAAATCCTGCGCAACAACGCCTCCTCCGGCCACAGCCTCGGACTCCGGCTCGAGGGGACGGCGTCGAACCGCGGTGCGGTGGGGGCGCGGGCGACGGTTTGGTTCGGCGGCGAGATGCGGACGGATGAAGTGAGCTGCGGACAGGGCTACAGCGGGGCGAGCAGCCTCGAGCTCCACTTCGGGCTCGGGGTGGCGGAAGCCGCCGACAGCGTGCGCATCCGTTGGCCCTCGGGGACGGTCAGCATGCATTTCGCGCTGGCTGCGGACAGCGTGCATCACCTGGTCGAACCGGGCGCGGATCCGTGGTTTTACTTCGGCTGCACGGCGCAGGATGCCTGCAATTTTCAGCCGGCCGCCGTGTTCAACGACGGGTCGTGCACGTACGTGCCGAGCGGGTTCGGATGCGACGGTGAGCCGGTGGCGGATTTCCCGACGCCCGCAACGCACAGCGTGGCGCGGCTGTGGTGCGAGTCGCTGCTGCATGCCATCCGGCACGACCGGGCGCGGCCCACGGTGCACGCCCGCAACATCTACCACAGCGGGTTGCTGATGCACGATCTGTGGGCGGCGTTCGAGCCCGAGGGACCGCAGCGGCCGGGGACGATGCTGCTCGGGGACACGCTGCACGGGTTCGCGGTGCCGTTTGCCGGAGTGGTGGCGCCGGGAGGGGAATGGGGTCGGATCGAGGCGCGGCGGGCGGCGATCAGTTACGGGATGTACCGGCTGCTGCGGCACCGGTTTGCGTCGTCGCCGCGGTGGCCGGTGATCGACGTGGACCTCGACGCGCGCATGGCGCAGCTCGGGTACGATCCGGCGGTGGTCACCGAGGACGTCGAGGCGGCGGTGGCGGCTGGCGATCCGGTGGCGGTCGGGGCGGCGCTCGGCAACCGTTTGGCCACGGCCCTCATCGCCTACGGGCTGCAGGACGGCTCGCACGAGGACATCGGTTACGCGAATACGTTTTATAATCCGGTCAACTGGTTCCTCGACATGACGCAGCCGGGCAATCCGGAGATGTTTTTCCCGAACCGCTGGCAACCGCTGCAGCTCAGCGAGTTCATCGACCAAAGCGGCAACAGCTTCGGCAGTGTGACGCCGGAATTCCTGTCGGCCGAATGGGGCCACGTCGATCCGTTTGCGCTCGATCCGGAGACGGCCGACGTGCGCGAACGGCTGGGCGGCCTGTACCCGGTGTACCTCGATCCGGGTCCGCCGCCGGTGCTCGACGAGGAGGGCTGGACGGAGTGGGATTCCGACTGGAAGTGGGGACATGCGCTCGTCGGGGCGTGGTCGGGCCACCTCGATCCCGCGGACGGGGTGGTGTGGGACATTTCGCCGGGAGCGATGGGCGGCAGCGGCTACATCCCCGAGGATGCAGGGGCGGCGCGGGCCTTTTACAACCTGCTCGACGGGGGCACGACGGCGCCGGGGGGCGAGGGACATCCGGTGAATCCGGCGACCGGGCAGCCGTACGCGCCGCAGCCCGTGCTCCGCGGCGATTTCACGCGGGTGTTGGCGGAGTTTTGGGCGGACGGGCCGGATTCGGAAACGCCTCCGGGCCACTGGATCAAGCTGTTCAACGATGTGACGGATCACCCGGAGTGCACGCGGAAGTGGCGCGGCGAGGGGGAGCCGCTCGATCCGCTGGCGTGGGACGTGCGGGGCTACCTCGCGCTGGGCGGGGCGATGCACGATGTGGCCATCGCGGCATGGGCGCTCAAGGGGTGGTACGATACGGCTCGCCCGGTCTCCGCCCTCCGCTGGATGGCGGACCGGGGCCAAAGCTCAGACCCCGAAGCCGACCACTTCCACCCGGCCGGCATCCCGCTGCTCCCCGGCATCATCGAGCAGGTGGCGGCCACCGACCCGCCGGAACTCACCGGGCCCGCCGGCGAGCACGTGGGCAAGATCAAGGTCCGTGCCTGGCGGGGTCCCGGCGCGGTGATGGTGCCCGCCACGGATGAAGCTGGGGTGGACTGGATCCGGGCGGAGGACTGGTGGCCGTACCAGCGGCCGACCTTCGTTTCGCCGCCTTTCGCGGGCTACGTCAGCGGCCACTCGACCTACTCCCGGGCGGCTGCCGAGGTGCTGACGCTCATGACGGGCGACGCGTTCTTCCCGGGCGGAATGGCGGTGTATCCGGTCGAAGCGCATGATTATCTGGTGTTTGAGGATGGGCCGCAGGCGTCGTTTGAGCTGCAGTGGGCGACGTACCGCGATGCCGCGGACCAAAGCGGGCTCTCCCGCATTTGGGGCGGTATCCACCCGCCGTTCGACGATTGGCCGGGGCGGCGGCTCGGCGAAACAATCGGCATCAACGCCTTCCTCGCCGCCGAAGCCCTCACCCTGCCGCTGCTCGGCGCCCCCTGCGCCGGCGCAACCTGCCCGTGCCCAGGCGATTTCAACCTCGACGGCACCCGCAACCTCCCCGACCTGCTGCTCGTCCTGCTGAACTACGGCGCCTCCGCGCCGGCCGACGGCTCCGCCGCCCCGCCCCGCCTCGACCTCGACGGCAACGGCACGGTGCTGGCCGGGGATGTGCTGGCGCTGCTGAGCTTGTGGGCGGTGGCCTGTCCGTGATGCCGTACCTTGGG
Organism: Flavobacteriales bacterium; assembly: GCA_049454255.1. GTDB lineage: Bacteria > Bacteroidota > Bacteroidia > Flavobacteriales_D > Sanyastnellaceae > CAMCYM01. Next base: position 2,414 of record JBMTYE010000130.1, on the reverse strand, counting down.
CGCATGCGATTTCTCCATGCTGTCCTCCTGGTGGCCGCGCTGAGCGCCACGGCCTCTGCCCAAACGTGGAACGACCTAGGCCCCGGACGCCCCGAGTCTGTGCGCGGTCCCATCCGCCCGGCCGCCTTCCGCGCCGTCACCATCGACGCATCGGCACTTGAGCTCCACCTCGCAGCCGCTCCGCACGAGTCGGACGTCCGGCCGCAGGCCTCGCCGGCCATCCTCACCCTGCCCCGGCCGGACGGCACGTGGGCGACCTTCCGCTTCGTCGAAAGCCCGGTCATGGCCCCGGAACTCCAGGCCCAGTTCCCGTCCATCCGCACCTACCTCGGCCAAGGCATCGACCAGCCGACCGCCCTCCTGCGCTGCGACATGACCCCTGCCGGCTTCCACGCCATGGTGCTGTCAGAAGGCGAAACGTGGTACATCGACCCAGAGACGCCCAGCGACCGGTCGGCCTACCTCGTCTACACGAAGTCCGACTTCTACGCGACGAACACGAAGGTGCGCGGGGGCTGCACGCCGCTTGCCGGGCCTACCTCGCTGGATCCAGAAGAGCCGCGCCGTCGCGTCCGCTTCATGGGCCGGCCGGAGGAGCATGCGGGGGGCGAGCGGTCGACGCCGCAGGTGCTCGAGATGACGGGGAACCAGCTTCGCACGTACAGTTTGGCCCTCGCCTGCACCGGCGAGTATGCGGCCTACCACGGGGGGACGACGGCAGGAGCGCTGGCGGCCATGAACACGACGATGGCCCGGATTAACGGCGTGTTTGAGCGCGATTTTGCCATCCGCATGGTGCTGGTCCCGAACAACACGTCGCTCATCTTCTTGACGGCCTCGACCGACCCGTACACAAACAACGACGGCGGCGCCATGCTGGGCCAAAACCAAACGACCTGCGACAACATCATCGGCTCGGCGAACTACGACATCGGCCACGTCTTCTCGACGGGCGGCGGCGGGGTGGCCTACCTCCAAGCGCCGTGCACGAGCTTCAAGGCCGGCGGCGTCACGGGCTCCGGCGCTCCGGTGGGCGACCCCTTCGACATCGACTACGTGGCGCATGAAATGGGGCACCAGTTTGGTGCGAATCACACCCAAAACAACGGCTGCAACCGCGCCAGCTCCGCCGCCTACGAGCCCGGATCCGCCAGCACCATCATGGGCTACGCCGGCATCTGCGCCCCGAACCTGCAACCGAACTCGGACGACCACTTCCACGTTCACAGCTACATCGAAATCGTCAACTATTCGATCAACGGCGCGGGCAGCTCCTGCGCAACCATCACGGCCACGGGCAATACGGCGCCTACGGTCGATGCGGGCATCAACAGCCGCACGATTCCGAAGAGCACGCCGTTCGAGCTGACGGCCACTGCCAGCGACATCAACGGCGACATCCTCACCTACAACTGGGAGGAGTATGACCTCGGGCCGGTCACGGCTTCGGGCGACAACACGCTGACGAACCCTTCCGGCACCCAGCCCATCTTCCGGTCGTGGCCGTCGGTCACCTCGCCGACCCGGACGTTCCCGCGTCCGCTGAACCTGGTGGCAAATACGTCGGTCATCGGCGAGCTGTTGCCGACGTACACCCGCGAGCTGAAGTTCCGTTGCACGGTGCGGGACAACCGGGCGGGCGGGGGCGGCGTCGCACACGATTTGGTCACGATGCAAGTGACCGGCACGGCCGGACCGTTTGTGGTCACGGCGCCTAATGGGGGCGGTTCATTCACCGGCAATACCCCGGTGACGGTCACTTGGAACGTGGCGAACACAAACACCTCCCCGGTGAACTGCACAGCGGTCAACATCTACCTTAGCACGGACGGAGGCTACACGTGGCCACACACGCTCGCGACGAATGTCCCGAACTCCGGAACGGCGACGGTCACTTTTCCGAACCTCACCTCGTCGTCCGCGCGGGTGAAGGTCAAGGCCGCGGCGAACTACTTCTTCGATATCTCGAATGCGAACTTCTCCGTCACGCCTGGCGGCACGCCCGGCTGCATGAATGCGGTGGCCTGCAATTACAACCCTGAGGCCACGGTGGACAACGGCTCGTGCATCGTGGCCACCGGTTGCGATAGCTGCAGCGGCGGCGCACTCGTAGACGGCGACACGGACAACGACGGGATCTGCAATGGCAACGAGGTCGCGGGATGCACCGACCCTGCAGCGTGCAATTATGTGCCAAGTGCGACCGATCCGGGGACATGTGTGATTCCGACGGCGTGTGAATTCTGCACGGGTGGCGGGGGCATTGCGACGTTCGACCTCAGCGGAAATGGCCTCGTTGAGGTATCGGACATCCTCTTGCTGCTCGGGGACTTCGGGTGCACCGGAGGGGGGTGTAGTGCGGATTTGAATGGGGATGGGACAATGCGCGCGCGCTGGTCGGGATCCTCCTGATC
>JBMTYE010000129.1:0-5341 GCA_049454255.1 Flavobacteriales bacterium | reverse complement strand
TGCGCACGGTGGCGTCGACCTTCATGCTGAGCCCCGGCCACTGGAGTCGGGTGGCGAGGCACTGTTCAAGCACCTCAGTCGGGGAGGCATCGCGTCTGCCCTCAGCTACAGCACCGGCACCGGCACAGCCCACCGCACTAAGGACGACAGCAACGAGGGACCCGGCAACCAGTGGACGCATCATGGGAGCTGGTTGAGTTTGGCCGGGAGGTCGGGCGAGGTGGAACCAGCTGCCTGCGCTGCGCGCCAGGCCTCCCGCGCCCCTGCAGCATCGCCCAGCGCCCACCGGATGTCGCCCAAATGCTCCAGAAACACCGCGGCTGGCGCTTCCGACAGACGCACTGCCTCCTCCATGGCCACGAGGGCTTCCGCGTTGCGGCCGGCCCGGTGGAGCACCCATGCCCGGGTATCGAGCAGGTTCGGGTCTCCCGGAACCCACTCGAGGGCAAGCCGAATGCAGGCGTCCGCACGGTCGAGCTGTTCACCCCATAACGCGAGGAACCACGCGTGGTTGTTCAGTACAGCTGGATTGTTCGGCTCGAGTTCCAGGCTCCGCTCGAAGGCGGCTGCACATCCCGCGTGGTCGCCGAGAGCATGCAACGACTCGCCAAGATAGGTTTGCATTTCCGCTTCTGCTTCCGGAAACGCCCGTGCACGAGGCATGGCACGACGGAGGATGTCAACTGCCTCCGCATGCCGGCCGAGCCGCGCATATCCGATTGCCTCGAGACCTGCGAAGCGAACGATCGCAGGAAAGACCTCTCCTGCCTCACGGGCATGCCTCACCCACGCCTCATAGTCACCTAATTCTTCGTCTAAGGCGAGCAAATTGAACCACGGTTCCGTCGATCCAGGCCACCTCGCCACCACACGCTCGAGCCGGTCCCGGGCCTGTACCGTGCGCCCCGCCCTGTGGTCGAGATCTGCAGCCAACATGTGCAGCGGGGCATGGTCGCCATGCAACTCGAGCGCCCACCGGGTGAGCTCTTCGGTGCGACCCACCAGCGAAGCATCGAAGGCGCTGATTTCCAGGTAGCGTGTGAGGATTTCCATCTTCTCCTCCACGGTGACATCCGGCGATTTGAAGGCGGTCTCGAGTGCGAGGTTCGCGGCTGCGGTTTGGCCCGAGGCGGTCATGATGTGGGCGTAAAGCAGCGCCACCGACCCGTTGTTCGGGTCTTCCGCGTACACCGGTCCGATGACGGCCAAAGCCCTCGGCAAGTCGCTCACATTGAACAGCATACGCGCCCATTCGACCTGGAACTCCGGCACATCCGGAAACTGGGTTGCTCCCGCTTCCAGGGCTTTCACGAAGTCCACGAAGGCCCCGGATTCCTGCAGGTAGATGAGCCGCTGGAAGCTGATTTCCGGGTCGGGCGCAATGCATTTTTCGTACATGTCGCACACCGCGATGGCCAGGGGCAAGGCGCCTGCCTCGGCAAAGGCCTCGGCCCAAACAAAGGCCACCTCCACATCCCCCGGCCGCCCCCGAAGCACCGCTTCGACGTCCTCGAAGGCCTCTGCTGCCCGTCCTAAGTCCAGCAAGGCCCCCGCCCGCGCTTCCCGGTACCACCGGTTGTCTGGGTCGGCGGCAATCGCCCGGCTGAAGCGGTCCACCCCCTCCGCAGGCCGGCCGAGCCGCACATCGATGCGGCCGAGCTCGTACTGCAAACTCGCCTCGTCCGGTTCCAAAGCTTCGCAGGCCAGGAATTTGGCGTACGCCTGCTGGGCATCGCCCTTGACCAAATGGTTCTGCGCCTCAAACCAGGCCCGCTGAAACTCCTCCGGGTAGGGCGGCAGGTCTGCAAGCCCACGGCGTCCGCCGCATCCAGCAGCCACAGCCACAATCCACACCCCGAGGAGTCCCCGCTTCATGCCTCTAAGGTGCTGAAATCTCCCAAGCTCGCGTCGAGCGCCCGCCCGCGAATTTCCACGTGGTTTCCCACCATCGCACCGCGCACAACGGCCTCAATCACAGTGCTTTTACTCTGTACCAGCGCGTTTTCGATGCGGCTGTCCACCACGCGGGTGCCCGCTCCCAAACTCACGAACGGACCCACCACACTGCGCACAATGCGGACGCCCGGTCCGATGGCACACGGCGGGAGCACCACCGCATCTTCCAGCTCCGCCGTGGCGTCCGTGAACCCCCCGGTCAGCTCGAGCACCCGCCGGTTCGTCTCCACGGTCACCGCCTTGTTCCCGCAGTCCATCCAGTCGGTGACGGACCCCGTAGCAAAGCGCAATCCCGCCTGGGTCATCGCGCGGAGTGCATCGGGGAGTTGGTACTCGCCCCCGTTGCGGATGTCCTCTGTGATGAGCCGCTCCAGCTCGCGCCGCAGCCGCGCCCCGTCGCGGAACGCGTAAATCCCGATCATCGCCAGCCGGCTCACCGGCGTGGACGGCTTCTCCACATAGTCCACGATGGCCCCGGACGCATCTGTCACCACCACTCCGAAGGCCGAAGGATCCTCCACCTCGCGGACGAACAGCGTGCCGTCCGCCGTGGGGTCAAGGGTGAACTCCGCCCGGAACAGCGTATCGGCAAACGCGACCACAACGGGCCCGTCGAGGAAGTCGGCACCGCACAAAACCGCATGGGCGGTGCCGAGCGGTGCGGCCTGGGTGCGTATGTGGCCGGTGGCGCCAAGCCGGGCGGCCACCGCGACGAGCTGCTGCTCGACCTCCGCGCCGAAGTCTCCGGTCACAAAGACGATGTTGTCGATGGGTACCCCTGCACACGCCGCCAAATCCTCCACGAGGCGCTCGACGATGGGCTTGCCGGCGACGGGTACCAGGGGTTTGGGCACGGTCAGGGTGTGGGGCCGCAGCCGGCTGCCCCGTCCAGCCATAGGTACGATGATGTTCATTTTCAGAGCGTTCCGGTGCTACCAAATCCTCCTTCTCCCCGCTCGGTCAGCGCCAGCGCCTCGGTCTCCCGCCACACCAGCCGTTCGTGCCGCGCCAGCACCAGCTGGGCAATGCGCTCGCCCGGCTCCAGCGTAAACGGCTCCTGGCCCAGGTTGATCAGCAGCACTCCGATTTCGCCCCGGTAGTCGGCGTCGATCGTCCCGGGCGCGTTCAGCACCGTGATGCCGTGTTTGAGGGCGAGCCCGCTCCGTGGCCGCACCTGCAGCTCGTAGCCGGCGGGCAGGGCAACGCGCAGTCCCGTAGGTACCAGCCGCCGTTCGCCCGGCATGAGCACTTCCGGGCGGTCGAGCCGTGCGCGCACATCCGCCCCAGCAGCCAGGGCCGTCGCATAGTCCGGCAGGGCCTGGCCGCTCCGGTTCGTCACCCCGACTTCCACCGCGCTCACGGCCAAACGGGTTTGCGCTTCTCCAAAAACGCCGCAGTTCCTTCGAGGAAATCCGGGGTGCCGAAACACGAACCGAAGCAGGCAATCTCGGCCTCGAACCCATCGACTCCGGAAGCATAACCGGCGAGAACGGCCTGGATGGCGGCATCAAGTGCCGTCGGGGAGTTTGCCCGGATGCGGTCGGCCATCGCACGCACGGCGCCGAACAGGTCTTCTGGAGCGACGACCTGGTTGACGAGCCCGGCATGCAAGGCCTCTTCGGCGCCGATGGGCCGCCCGGTCAGGATCATCTCCATCGCCTTGCCTTTGCCCACGAGTTGGGGCAAACGCTGGGTCCCCCCGTAGCCGGGAATTACCCCCAAGCTCACCTCAGGCAGGCCCAGCCGCGCCGTCGACGCGGCGATGCGGATGTGCGCCGCCATGGCCAGTTCGAGTCCGCCGCCGAGGGCGTAGCCGTGGATGGCTGCAATGACCGGTTTGGCAGAACACTCCACCCGATTGAACAGCCGCTCCTGACCCAGCGCCGCCAGTTCACGGCCTTCCTCCGTACCAAATCCCGCAAATTCCTTGATGTCCGCCCCGGCGACGAAGGCCTTCTCGCCCGACCCGGTCACGGCGATGACGCGCACCGCTGCATCCTCTTGGGCCCGCCCGATGGCGTCAGAAAGGGCGGAAATCACAGCGGAATTGAGCGCATTGAGCGCTTCCGGGCGGTCGATGGTCAGCGTCAGCAGACCGTCATCGAGGTGTTCTAGGATGTACGACATGGCGGTGAAAAGTTACAACGCCCGGGTGCCCGCCCGGCTTGCCCAAAGCGCCGCCGTCACCTCCGAGCGAGGCCGTGCCAGCACCTCGGCCGTCGGGCCATCCTCAACCAACCTCCCGGCATGCAGCACGGCGATGCGCGTGCAAAACGACGCGATGGTCCCGAGGTCGTGGCTGATGAACAGGTACCCCAGGTGCCGCTCGTGCCCGAGCCGATCGAGCAGGCCGAGAATCTCGTGGCGGATGCGCACATCCAGCGCCGCGACGGACTCGTCAAGCACTAAGAACCGCGGATTCGCCGCAAGCGCACGCGCAATCACAATCCGCTGGCGCTGTCCCCCGCTGAACGCTCCCGGATAGCGGTGGACGTCTGCCGCCTGCAGGCCGACCTCTTCGAGCAGTTTCCCAGCGCCTTGAGGATCCTTGCCGTACAACGCCAGCACCTCGGCCAGTGCGGCGCCCACGCGCATCTTCGGATTCAGCGCGCTGTAGGGATCTTGAAAGACGAGCTGCCCGGTGGAGCGCACGTGGCGCATCGCCTGCGCATCCGAAGGGTTCACTTCCACCCCGTCCACAAGCACACGGCCTCTGGCACACGGCACCAGTCCGAGCAGCGCGCGCCCGAGGGTGGACTTCCCGCTCCCGCTTTCACCGACCAGGCCCACGCGCTCTCCGGGAGCGATGGTCAGGTTCACCCCGTCGAGTACGCGGAACACCTCGCGCGGCTGTCCCCAGAGGTTGCGGGTGCGGACGTAATCCACACCGACCGCTGTGGCCTCCACCAGGAAGGGAGCCGACTGCACCTGCGGGGCCGCAGCCCAGGTCCGGGCGTGGGCACCGATGAGCTCCCGCGTGTAGGCTTCCCGGGGCTGAAGAAGAACTTGGGCCACCGGGCCGGACTCGACCACGCGGCCGGCGTACATCACCGCCACGTCGTCGGCGATGTCCCGCACCACATCGAGGTCGTGGGTGATGAACAGCACGGCGAGTCCGCGGTCCCGCCGCAGCCGGTCGAGCACGTCTAACACCGCGCGTTGCACCGTCACGTCGAGGGCGGTCGTCGGCTCATCGGCGACGAGCACGTCGGGCGACGAGGCAAGCGCCAGGGCGATCATGATGCGCTGCTTTTGGCCTCCGCTCAACTCGTGCGGAAACTTGCGGGCTGTGGCCGGCGGATCCGGCAGTTCCACTTCGGCAAACAGCCGCTCCACCTCGGCTGCAGCCGCGCGGCGCGAGAACCCGCGGTGCACCCGCAGCGGC
>JBMTYE010000128.1:0-5347 GCA_049454255.1 Flavobacteriales bacterium | reverse complement strand
CTGAAGCCACGCTCTACGGTATGGAAAATGCCCTAACTGTACTTCCCCCGCGGGCAGTACGCCAATCCCTGGGTGCCATCGGCTCCGCCACGTGGAAAGGCCGCTTGACGTCCCATTCGTTGCGGGCCGAGGTGCGGGGCTTCGCCTTTGATCAGGCGTACGATGACGTGCTGCTCCTTCGATCCGACGAGCGGGCCCTCTTTGCATCCATCACGTATGCAGGGGCTTACCGCTACGACCGCGACGGCCACAAGGTGCGCTGGCGGGTGTTCGGCGGCAACTCGACGGACGCTGCCGTCTTTCCGGTGCTGGTCCAGGGCATCGCGTCCGGCGTCGACCCGATGCGGGACCAACTGTTCTTGTCGCGGGAGGGTGAAGGTGTTGCCGGAACTCAAGTGAGAGAATTGCACGGGGGTCTTGCGGGTTTTGCGTCCGCCCGCGGCGCGGCTTCGGTCGTCTCGGGCTCCGTGGAGGTGGATTTGCCCGCGAAGCTTGGGGTGTTTGCCGGGGCGGGAGTTGCAGAGGATTGGATGGGCAGTGCCGGGGTGTTTGTACGCTTGCCGAGTTTTCAGGGTACCGGGGCCATGCAAAGCAGCATCCGCATTCCGCTTGCGGCGACGGACTGGTTTGAGCCGGGAATGGAGTACCGTCCGTGGGAGCACATCGCAGTGCAGTTCAGTATTAACGTTCTGAACCCGTTCACTTTAGTCCGGTCTGCAGTGCAGCCGTGAAGGAAGTCCTTGCCAGTAGAGTATTAAAAAGGGGAGGCCACAGCCTCCCCTTTTTTATTCGCAGCACTGCCGCAATTATGCCGTCGCTTTCTTCTTCGACAGGTCGAAAACAAGCGGAGTCGCGATGCACAGCGAGCTGTACGTCCCCACGAAGATGCCTACAAGCAACGCGAAGACGAAGCCTTTGATGTTGTCCCCACCGAGAAGGAAGATCGTAAGCAACACGACTAACGTGGTCATCGAGGTGTTGATGGTCCGTCCGAGCGTGTTGTTCATGGCGCCGTTGAGCGTTTCCGCGCGGATTTCGCGAGATCCAGAACCTGCGAGGTATTCCCGAATCCGGTCGAAGACGACTACCGTATCGTTGATGGAGTAACCGATGACCGTGAGGATGGCGGCAATGAAGGCTTGGTCGATTTCCAGCGAGAAGGGGAGGATGCCTTGCAACAGGGTGAACATCGTGAGCACCATGAGCACGTCGTGAATCAATGCGGCAAGAGCTCCGAGCCCGAACTGCCACTTCCGGAAACGGAAGACGATATACGCGAAGATGACGATCAACGCTCCGAGCGTCGCGTTGCGTGCACCTGAACGGAAGTCGTCAGACACAGTGGCGTCGACTTTGTTGTACTGATCTACAGTGTATTTCGCGCCCACTGAGGTCAGACCAGCATTGAGGGCTCCGAGAATCTGCTCGTCTTGGTTCTCGACGTCCTTGCCAGTGAGGTAGTTCGTCATGATCCGGAGCTTCATGTCGCTGTCCTTTGTTTGGACGAGGGGGTTGCCCTTCGTGCCGTCTTCGGTGAAGGCGTCAGAAAGCGCAGTCCGTACCGCATCCACGTCGACCGGTTGTTCGAAGGTCACATCGAAGGTTGACCCCCCGGAAAACTCCACTCCGTAGTTCAACCCACGGGTCACGAGCGAGCCTAATCCGACGGCAATCACGAGTCCACTCGCAGCATAGAAAATCTTCCGGCGGCCGAGGAAGTCAAAACTCATTCCTGTAAACCACTTTTCCGTCAAGTTTGACGAGAACGAGATAGGCTTCTTCCGCTCGAGGCGGCTGAAGATGATCAGGCGGCTGATAACAATCGCACTGAAGAGCGAAGTGAAGATACCGGCGATCAGCGTGGTCGCGAAGCCCCGCACCGAGCCCGTGCCGAAGCTGTACAGCACTACGGCCGTGAGTAGCGTCGTGATGTTTGCGTCGATGATGGAGCTATACGCACCAGAATAACCCTCCTTGATGGACTGAGAGAGGGATTTGCCGTTGCGCAGTTCTTCCCGAATCCGTTCGTACACCAGCACGTTTGCGTCCACGGCCATACCGATGGTCAACACGATACCAGCGATACCCGGGAGGGTCAATGCGGCCCCGAGCGAGGCCAGCGCGCCGACGAGGAAGAAAAGGTTTGCGATCAGCGCCACGTTTGCGACGACACCTGCGCCCTTGTAGTACACAATCATGTAGATGAGCACCACTGCGAGGGCGATGGCGAAAGACCACAGACCGGCCGTGATGTTGTCTTCACCGAGCTGGGCACCGATGCTGGTTTCGTCCACAATGCGGGCGGGAGCGGGCAGTGAGCCGGCCTTGAGCAGGCCGGCCAAATCTTCCGCCTCCTTCAACTTCGCCTCAAGAGCTTGGCCAGATCCGAAGCTGATTTGGGAACGGCCGTTCGTGATGGCAGACTGGACATTCGGAGCGCTGAAAACAAGGCCATCCAACACGATGGCTACGGCGCGTTGGTTGTCCGCGGCACATGCTTGGGTCATCGTGCCCCACACCCCAGCCCCTTCGCTGTCCATCGTCATGCTGACGACCACATCGCCCACCTCGTCGTACGACACGCGGGCGTCCACGATGGACCGGCCGGTCAACTTTGCCTTGCCCTTGCCACTGTCGTCGCGGATGGCATACAGCTGGGCAACTCCCTGTGTGGGCTTTGCATCCCACAGCAAACGCACATCTGGACCCAGCGCAGCCCGGGCTTCCGCCCGATTCAGGAGGGAATTCACCCGAGCGGTGTCCGCAACAGCGGTGTAACCGACCACGGCACCACGGCGCGATGTTTCCGGTTGCAAATACGCGAACAGCGGGTTTTTTGCACGACGGTCGTCCAGCGTCAGTGCAGAATCCGGCTTTGCTTCGCCCGACTCAGCAGACGCGAGACTGTCCGCTGCAGTGTCAGCAGTGGCAGTAGAATCCGCTGCGGCTGCGGTCGTGTCGACCACAGCGGGCGTGCCAGAAAGGCCATATAAATCAGGACGCAACGACTTGCCTACAGCGGTGTTTGCATCGGCGACACGCTGGAAGATTTCGTCGTTGAACCACGTTTCCCAGAACTCCAGGTTTGCGGTGGCTTTCAGTTGCTTCCGCGCCCGCTCCCGGTCGTCGATGCCCGGCAATTCGACAAGGATGCGGCCGCCGCTTACACGTTGGACATTCGGCTGGGCCACCCCGAGCTGGTCAATCCGCTTGCGGATGATGCTTTCCGTGTTCGCGATGGCGGTTTCCGCTTCATTCCGAAGAATGTCAACAATCTCCGCATCGGAGGCCTTCGCTGGGAAGAGGTCCTTGTTCTCCAGGTTATGGAAGATGCGCCAGAGCTCACCCTCAGCATCTTGCTTCGACCAAGCTCCCGCAAAGAGATCGACGAATTCCGCCCCGGCAGCCTCCGAACGGCTCGACCGAGCCTCAGCTATGGCGGCCTGGAACTTCGGATTTGTCGAGTAATCGCTCAGGGCGACGATGAGGTCAGGAACACTCACTTCGAGGGTCACGCTCATGCCCCCCTGCAGGTCGAGGCCGAGGTTGAGCTCCTGTTCGACCACCTCCTGGTAGGTGTGGCCGAACACGGGGTAGATCTCTGCGTTCGCGCTGTCGCGAAGGAACTCGCGGGCAGCCTTCCGAGCGGCTTCCTCTCGGGCTGATTCTTGCACCACGCCCGCAGACACAAGCGAGTCGGCTACATAGGCCCCGTGTTCTGCAGCAACCCGTTCGAAGCGGTTTGCGACCCAGTTGAAGCTCAGCGTGTAGAGCGTAGCCAGGATGAGCAGCGAGGTGAAGATCAGGACAGCGTTCTTGTTCTGCATGTCGGTGGGTTTCAGGGCGGCAAATATAACTTAAATCCCTATCGGCAGGGAGGCAGGCGGCGCCTACGCAGTACTTTCGGCCTATGTTTCACCGGAAGGACAGGGGAGTGGTCAACTTCTTCGCACTCATCGGGTTCACGATTTGGATTTTGCCGCGAACGGCTGCGCCCGTCGCGGCCCAAACCCCACAACCCGCCTACTCCCTTGCCGTCCTGCAGTACCGCGGCGGAGGAGACTGGTATGCAAACCCCACGGCCGTCCCGAACCTCGCTCGGTTTTGCTCCCGCGAGCTCGGCATCCGCCTTTCCGAAGAGGCTCCCTACGTCGAGGTGGGCAGCCCGGAACTCGCGGACTACCCGTTCGTCCACATGACCGGACACGGCAACGTGACCTTCTCGCCGGCAGAAGCCCGCAACCTGAGGTCCTACCTCCTCGGCGGCGGTTTCCTCCACATCTCCGACAACTACGGCATGGACCCCTTCATCCGCCGCGAGATGAAAAAGGTTTTTCCGGATGCTGAGTGGGTGGAGGTGCCGTTCAACCACCCCATTTACCGAGCACCCTACGCCTTTCGAAATGGGCTTCCGAAGATCCACGAGCACGACATGAAGCCGCCGGAGGGGTGGGGCATCTTCGTGGAAGGCCGCCTCGTGGTGTTCTACGATTACCAGTGCGACCTCGGCGACGGCTGGGAAGACGCCCAAGTGCACCGCGACCCCGAGGCGGTCCGCCGCAAGGCACTCGAGATGGGAGCGAATTTGGTGCGCTTTGCGTTTGAGTACTAGTTTGAGTTTGAGTTTGCGCTGCTGCGCGGCGAGTTTCCAGTTTGCAGTTTAGAGTTTACAGTTTTCAGTTTAGGGGAGGAGGCGGTTGAGGAGGCGCTCGGAGGCCGGGATGGCGCCGAGGAAGAGCAAAACGCCGAAGAGGTTGAACAGGACGTGCGCAAGGGCGATGTGGTGGGAGGCGGCCTCGGGGATGTGAAGGTAGGTGGCAAGGGAGGCGGTGAGTTGGACGAACGGCGTAAAGACCAGCAGTCCCAGCGCGATGGAGACGAGGTTGAAGGTGATGTGAAAGATGCTGGTTTTCAAAGCGGCGCGACCTGTTCCCACGGTGGCTAGAAGAGTATTAGCGCAGGTGCCGAGTTCTGCACCCATCATGACTGCAATGCCGCCGGGGGAGGAGATGAGGTGGTGTTTGGCCAGAACAATCACCATCCCGACGGTCGCGGATGACGACTGCAAAATGGCCGTGATTGCCGCCCCCCAGCCCACTCCGGTCAGCGGAGCGTCCGTGCGGGCGATTGCCGCGAGGAAGGCCGGGTGACCGTGCAGCGGCAGGACTGCCTGCTCCATCGTCCAAAGCCCGAAGAACAGCAGCCCGAGGTGGAACGCGATGTTTGCGCCCGTCCCGCGTGTGCGCCGAAGGCGCGTGAGCACGAAGCCGAAAGCTAGGAGCAGGGGAGACCAGGCGAGGATATCGAAGGCAATGATTTGGCTGCCAAACGTTGTACCCAAGTTCGC
>JBMTYE010000127.1:0-5349 GCA_049454255.1 Flavobacteriales bacterium | reverse complement strand
TGTTCCGCATGACGTTTGCGAATCATCACCTTGAATTCTCGGTAAAAATGCATGTGCGCGTGGAATACCGCGAGAAACAAGGCTGGCGACCCTTCGAGGAGGAATTTCCACGCTGCGATGCCGTCAAGCGCCATGCGACGTACCAGCATCCAAGGCCAGGAACGGAGGTGGTGGTTCTTCAGCAGGAGGAACAGGTTGTTACGGAAGTTGAGGTAGGTTTTGAAGGGAGAGATTTTTTGGAGCGTTCCGCCGCCCAGGTGGAACACCGCGGCGGAACCACACACGCCCACGCGCTTTCCGCGGTTTTTCAGCCGCCAGCACAAATCGATTTCCTCCATGTGGGCGAAGAAATCATCGTCCAGCCCGCCCACCGAGCGCCACGCCTCCGCGCGGATGAAGAGCGCCGCCCCCGAGGCCCAAAAGACCTCCCGATCCGCGGCGTACTGCCCAGCGTCCGTTTCGAACACCTCGAAGATGCGGCCCGCGCAGAACATGAACCCATCGCGGTCCATGTGCCCACCTGCGGCTCCAGCGTACTCGAAGAGGTCGGGATCGGTGTCGTTGCGGATCAGCGGTTGGCAAGCCGCGAAGTCCTCCCGGTCCATGGTCGCCAGGACTGGTCGCACCCAGTCGCCTTCCGTCCGCACATCGGAATTGAGCAGCACATACACTTCGGCGTCGATGGCGGCCAGTCCCGCATTGTACCCACCCGCAAAACCCCTGTTTTCAGGCAACGCCACACATTCCACTTCGGGCAATGCAGCGCGCAGCCATTCCAGCGACGTGTCGGTACTGCCGTTGTCGATGACGACCACCCGGGCCACGCCCCGGCACGAGTCCACCACGCCCGGCAAGTACCGCTGCAAGTGGCCCAGACCGTTCCAATTCAACACGGCCACCGCGACCCGGGGTTGCGTGGCGTCCATCACCTCGGATTGAAGAACAGGTCTTCAGGTTCCGAGCGCGAATACGTATCTCTGCGCAGGTTGAGCCGGTTCATTTGGGTGTCCGTTACGCGCGAGGAGTTCTCGCGGTTACGCAACTGCGTCATCCAATCGGGATTGCTGATTTCGCCGAGCAAATCGGAGTGGAGCACTTCAAAACACTCGGCCACGGCATAGGGCGCATAAAACAGAAAGCGCTTGTTCGTGAAAGCCCCGGCACGGTGGTAATGCCAGATTTCGTAGGGGTAGTATTCGGTTTCGTTGTGCCGCCTCACCCGCGTGTTCGGCGGGCCAAACCGGAGGTACACACTCCCCATGTCCGTCCGTGCCCCGCGCCCCTGGCGGCACGCCCCGAACGCGGAATCCACGTAGGCCAGTGCCGCGAGGTAGTCCTCCCACGCAGCACCCGGCGAGTCCGGAAAGCGCGATATCCAAAAATCCTCGACAAAGCTCCGCACCACCGCTTCATCTGCCGTGGGCAGCACCCGCTCGATCGTGCCTTTTTCTGTCGGCTGTGCGATGGGGTAGAGGTCCTCCACGGCCCGGCGAAGGGCCGTCCCACTGATCCGGATCCACGACGCTTCACCGGCAGACGGCGCTGCGGGAGCGGCCTCGAGCCGCAAGGGCACCCGATTGACCGCCATGACATTGCGGTTCCGGGTTTCTGCCGTGACGACGACGGCATGGGGACGGAGGCCGGCAGGAACGGGGAGCGACTCGAACAGCGGCAGGACAGGAGCCGTTTTGCGGCGGAAAAGCCGTTCGGTCCCTGGGATGGGCAGGCCAGAGGCGTCGGCGAAGGCGCAGGTCAGCAGACAGAGGGAGTCGCCTGTTTGGTCCATCCCATAGACCTCTGCATACAGGCGCACGGACTGTGCATCCGCTGCGAGCACGCCTCCGACGGCCGGCAACATCTCCATCCCAGAACGCGAGAACGGCCCCGGATCCTGGCCTTCATCCGGGCGATACGCTTGCACGAGCAAGATGTCCGACACCATCGGCCGCACCGGCGCCTCCCACCGCACATCCACCGGCGTCGCCGGAACGAGCCCCTCACCACCGGCCACATCGCGCATCTCCACCGCAACCCGGTAATCCCCGTACCCCGGAATCTGCAGCCGTTCGATGTGCAAGTTCGCTAACTCCAGCGTGGCCACAGAATCCGCAACTTCCGGCGAGCTCAGCACGACAGCACGCCCGGTCACCTCTTCCCCCGACCGGAACACACGGATGCGCAGCTCCGACTCTTGCATCCACATTCCGCCGCGCTCCACCGCCGCCCAACCTGCCCCCCCGAACGCCACGTGCACCTCGAGGTACGGCGTGCCGTCCGGCATGTAGAACCGCAGGAGGTCGAAGTCCGCTTGTTGGGCGTGCAGGCCGTATGTCCCGAGGAACAAGCTCAGCATCAAGGAGAGGGTGCGCACCATGGTTCAAAGGTAGCTACCTTGGGAACATGGTTCGGTGGGCGTGGGCTGTGCTCGGGTGCCTCTGCGCGGCAGAGGTGGACGCAACGCATTTGGTCGGCGGCGAGATGTCCTACAGCTATGTCGGGACAGACGCCGCCGGAAGCAGGCTCTACGAAGTACACTGCTTCATCTACCGGGACTGCGGCCCTTCGAACACGAACGGCACGGGCTTCGACCTGAACGCGGCCTTCGCGGTGTACCTCGGTGGCGCGCTCGTCACCACCGTGAACTCGCCTCTCGATGCCTCGACTGTGGTCCAAGTGGTGCCCGAAACCCCCTCGACCTGCGCGGTGTTGCCACCCGACCTCTGCATCGAGCGCGCGGAATACGTCTTTACCGTCGCTCTGCCTGTGGCGGCCGGGAACTACACCATCGTGCACAGCCGGTGCTGCCGCTCGCCGGCCGTTACAAATCTGGACATCCCCGAGGACCAAGGGTTTACGCTATCTGTGGTGCTTCCCGGGGCTGCCACGGTGGCCGGGCCCAACTCCAGTCCCAGCTTCCTCGCTTTGCCCCAGGCTTTTCTGTGCGCGGGCATCCCGTTCGGATTAGACAACGCCGCCTCCGATGCGGACGGAGATTCGCTCGCCTACGCGCTTGGGCCCATTTACCTCGGAGGCGACCCTGCTGCTCCCATGCCGGCCGTACCTCCAGGCCCTCCGTTCACCGAAGTGGGCTGGGGGGCCGGGTATGCCGCTGCAGCTCCGCTGGGCGCTGGTGCAGCTACCCTCATCAATCCGCTTACCGGGCTGTTTACCGGTATTCCTCAGGGCACGGGCAAGTTCGCGCTGGGGATTTGGGTGGAAGAATGGCGGGAGGGGACCTTCCTCGGGGCGATTTACCGGGACTTCACTGTCGATGTGGTGGTATGTGCCGCTGAGGTGCCGGAAGTGATTACCCCGGAACCGTGCTCGGGACTGACGGCGGCGTTTACCGTGGTGACGCCCGGTGCCACGGGGTTTGCATGGGAGTTCGGGGACGGTTTCACGTCGGATGTGCCCTCGCCGAGCCACACCTACGCCGAGCCCGGGGTGTACACGGTCTCGACGACGTACACCCTCGGTGAATGCACGGGGACCCTGTGGTTCAATGTGGTGGCGGTGCCGCCTTGGTCGGTGGCGCTGGAGCCGGGGATGCAGGTCTGCACCGGTACGGGGTGGGAGTGGGGGTGGACCGCCGTAGGTGATGTGCCGCCTGGGGCGGAGTGGAACTGGAGCGTGTCGGGCGACTGGATGCTTGCGGGGGAGACGGTCTTTGCGGGAGGTGGGGCGTCCGGGGCGGTGCAGGTGGAATCGTCGTGGCTCGGCTGCACCTTCGGCGACACGGTAGCCGCGAACTTGCCGCCCCTTCCCGCCGTTGAACTCGACGTGCTGACGGAACCCTGTTCTGGCTGGGAAGTCACGTGGTGGGCCACTGGATCCGATCCAGCAGGAGTGGAGTGGGACATTGTGGGTCCAGCCGCAACCGCTCCGCCTGTTCTAACCGCATCGGGAACAGGCGTCGAAGCAACTGTAACCGTCAGTTCACCGGGAGTGTACACGGCAACGGCTACCGTAGGCGCTGCAACAGGCTGCCCAGCGACGGCCACACTCGCGTGGGAAGTGTTGATTCCCGGTCCGACGGGAGGGCCCGTGGCCGAAGTGTTGTACGGGTGCACGGACACCGCCACCGTGGTGCTATCGTGGCTCGGTGGCGAGCCTGAGGAGGTGGTTTGGACCCTTCCGGATGGCGGCGCCGTTGCAGGAAATCCGGTGGCGTGGGAAGCTCCGATCGGGGCCTGGACCATCGATGCCGAAGCCACAGAGGCGGCGTGCGGCGAGGTGGCACTTGCCTCCGTCGAGGCGACGGTTGTTCCGGCGCTGGATGCCTCGACGTATTTCCTGCCGAACGTATTCACACCGAACAGCGACGGGAAGAACGAGGGCTACCGTCCCGAGGGGCCGGCGGGATTTCCGCCGGGGGCCTTCTCGACCTACCTGCTCGAGATTTACAACCGCTGGGGGAACCTGGTCTTCGCGTCAGAGGTACCGGGAGCCGCGTGGACGGGAGAGGGCCATGCCGAAGGCACGTACTTCGCGCACCTCGTGCTCGCGTCCGCTTGCGGCGGGGAGGTCGAGGATACCGTGCAGTCGTTCAGCCTGTTGCGCTAGTCTGATGGTGTTCAGCGCGGCCGGCCGCCGCGCACCAAATCCGGCCGCATCCAGCGCATCCACGGCAAGGACCACGGAGCTGCATGGACCCACCGCCACTTCGGCACGGCCTTCGCGCCAAACTCCTGGTAAAACCGGTCCACCCCCGGATCGGACGACCCGCCGAAGTCAAACTGTTCTGCCCCCGCCCGAGCCGCCTCATCGAGGGCATGTCCGATGAGCGCTACGGTAGCCAGGCCGGACCGGTCGCCGCGCTCTGCCCCCCCGAACGCGTATATCCACCGGTCGCGCTCGCACAGAAACACAGCAGCAGCCATCCAAGCGCCTCGCTCGTCGCGCACTCCGCAACACCGGGCCCACGGCGACGCAGATACCGCCGTCAGGAGGGAAGCGAGTGCTCGGGCATCGGACGGTATGCCTTTGCGGTGGCGGGCGGTTTGGTGCAGCCGGAGCAGTTCGTCCACAGGAACGCCCGATTCCACGACGAGTCCAGCTCGCGCGGCGCGGCCCAGTTGCTTGCGGCGGTGGGCTGGGACGGCTGCTGCAACCCCCTCCGGATGCACCGCAAGCATCCGCGTGTGGCGCTGCAGGAACCACCCTCCGGGCGGAATGCGCTCCGGCACAGGAAACCCGGGCGGCGCATCGACCACCTTCCACGGCTCGGGTTGGGCCGCCCACGCGTCCAAATCGACCGCACACGCAGCCACCTGCACCGCCCACGGCGGAGTGACGAGGGTCGGTACTCCGCGCACCCGGAGCCGCACCGCGGGCCCACCGGCGACGAGG
>JBMTYE010000126.1:0-5353 GCA_049454255.1 Flavobacteriales bacterium | reverse complement strand
CGCCGGCGAAATCCCGTGCCACCGCATCGCGGAGAACGACCGGTTTCTCGCATTTCTCGACATCATGCCGCTGACCGAGGGCCACGTCCTCGTCATCCCGAAGGTCGAGGTGGATCAGTTTTTTGATCTGAAGCCGGAGCTGCTCGGCGAATTGATGGTCTTCGCGGCAGGGGTTGCGCGCGCCATCCGCGAGGCCATTCCGTGCAAGCGGGTGGGAGCCGCGGTCATCGGACTCGAGGTACCCCACGCCCACCTGCACCTCGTCCCGCTGCAGACGGTCGCTGACATCAACTTCGAACGGCCCAAACTCAGGCCCACCGACAACGAACTCGCGGCGGTCGCGGCACGCATCGTGGCGGCCTACCGCGACGGTGCCACGGTCTGACCCACCAGGGCGGTCCAAATACTCAACTTCCCCGCGTCCTCCCGCGTCCAAATCGGCCACACCCGCCCGCCGTACGCGGTGACGTTCGTGTAATCACCGAAGAACCGGGCCTTGCCAGGTTCAAAAGGGGATTCGGAAACGCATTCATCGGTCCAGGTTCTACCCCCGTCACGGCTGGACGAGAGCCACACCTCGGTGGCAAGGGGCTCTTCGGCAGATGCACGGCGGCGGTCGTAGTAGACGACGTGGACTTCGTGGGTGACCGGATCGACGGCGATCCAGGTGAAGAATTGGTGCGCGCCAGGTGCGTCGCTGTGGACGCGCACCGGTGCTGTCCACGACCGGCCGGCATCGTCCGACGATACCAGCACGACGTCCGCATCCGCCTCGCCGGCCCGCGTATCGCACCACACGATGTAAATCCTCCCCGTGCTGGGATCGGCAACGGTGACGGGCATGCCGTTCGCGCGGCCGATGCCCGGAATCGTCAGATTCCACCCGCCGACGAGGTCCGCAACGCGCGTCTCCCTCGGCAGCCACGTCCGCCCGCCGTCCTCGCTCCGGTTGAACCAAATCGCTTCGTCCCGCCCCCACGCCACGACAACCGTTCCGTCGGGCAACACCGCAGGCACCGAGCCTTCGACGGTAGCGTCGCCGTCTCGGCAATCGCCGGCCACTGCGCTGACCCGCACCGGCTTTGTCCAGCGGACCGCGCGCCGGCCCGCCGAACTGCACAGAATCACAGTGCTGTCACCGGGTTCCGTGCTGTCGTACTGGTCGAATTGCGTCCAGCAGGCGTGGATGCGGCCGTCGGGGGCGACGGCGGCCCATTCCTTGTCTTGGTCTTTCGAGCCGTTCAGGCCGATGCCGGCGCCGCGCGACCAGGTCCGGCCGCCGTTGACGCTGCGTTGGACCACGATGCGGTCGAGCAGACTCGGATGGCTCCACCCCTTCCCAGAAGGGTCCGAAAGGTGGAAGTAGTAGAAGTCGCCCCGATCGTTCGCGACGATGCACGGGTCGCCGTAGACGCCGTGGCGAGAGCGCAGCCGGTCCACCGTCCAGGTGCGGCCGCCGTCGTCCGAGTGGTAGACGTCATCGAGGACCGATCCGGCCACGAGGCGCCTCGGATCGGTGGGGTCGACGGCGATGGAAGGCTCGCAGGGGAAGGACCGGCCGTCCTGCGCGTGGATGCGGACGTTGAGGGGGGAAGTTTGGGGCGCGGCGCCACCGGCGGCCGCTGCCCAAACCCCCACCGCAAGCCCGACTGCGCGGAATGTGCTCACCGGTTGCGCGCCGCCTGCACCTCCGCGAGGTCCGACTCCATCGCCTTCAACTGCGCAAGGAATTCCTCCTGAATGGCCAAATGCTCGGCATCCGAAAGGCCCTCGACCGGCGCGGCATGGTGGTGGTGGTCGTGCTCACCCTCCCCGTGGGCGTGGTCGTGGTCGTGCTCCTCGCCGGGCAGGCCGGTGACCGTCGCCGAGAATTCGTGGAAGCGGGTGTCGAGGTTCGCCAGGGCTTCAGCGGCGAGGTTCCAGGCCAGGATGGCCGTCGAATCGCCGGATGCAGCCGAGGCCGTGCGCAGCGAATCCACCGCGGCGATTTCTGCGGCGATGCCATCGTGGAGGGTGCCGCTCAGGGCGATGACTTGAGCGTGGACGTCGCGGGCCTTTGCGAGTTCCGGGCTGTCCGGGGCGGTGCCGCAGGCCGTAAACAAGGCGAATGCGGCAGCAACGAGGGTGAGGTGCTTCATGGGAGAAAGTTCAGGAGGATTTCGTCGATTTCTGCGGGGGGACCGGGTCGTGGCCGTGGCCGCCCCAGGGGTGGCAGCGGCTGATGCGCCGCGCGGTGAGCAGTCCGCCACGCCATGCGCCGTGGAGGCGGATGGCTTCGATGCCGTAGGCGCTGCAGGTGGGCACGAAGCGGCAGCTGGCGCCGAGGAGGGGGCTGAGGAGGAGTTGGTAGAGCCGGATGCCTCCGACCAGCAGGCGGCCCATCATCCCCATGGCCAGCGCTCGAGCATGAGAATAACGGCGGGGCCTGCCGCGGCGCCGCACAGAAACAGCGTGCGCGAGCGGGTGGGAACGCCCCAGCGTTCCGCGAGGTAGGCCGCGCCGAGGAGGGCGGTGAGGATGAGGATTTGGCCGGCTTCCACGCCGAGGTTGAACCGCAGCAGCGAGGCCACGATGCTCTCTCCCGGGTCGGAGGCGATGCGGAAGTAGGTCGAAAAGCCGAGGCCGTGCACCAGCCCGAACGCCGCCGTCACGCCGTACGTCAGGCCCGTCGGACCCGTGGCCGCCGACGGCCGTGCATGGGCCACCGCCGTCACCGCGATGCTCAGCGGAATGAGGAACTCGATCCAGGTCGGATCCGGCCGCAGGATGTCGAGTCCCGCGAGCACCAGCGTCAGCGAATGGCCCACGGTGAACGCCGTGGCAAGCAGAGCCAGCCGGCTCCAGTGGCGCCATTCTGCCCACGCCATAAGCGCCAGCAGGTAGAGCATGTGGTCGTACCCTTCCGGGTCCGTGATGTGGCGCAGGCCCAGCAGAATGTCTTCCATGGTCAGCGGAGGCGGTCGTAGCGGCAGATGCGGAACGGGTGCGGATGGCGCCCGTCCCCGGGGTGGCTCAGCAGCTCCACACAGGTCCAGCCTTCCGGGCTCCACACGGGAAAATGCGTGTCGCCCTCGGGTTCCGCGTCGACGTGCGTGAGGTACATGCGGTCGAGGCCATCCGCCGCGAGGGCCGTGGCGTAGAGCTCGCCGCCGCCGATGACGAAGGCCTCCTCGGCGCCGTGCGCCGCGGCCCGGGCGACCGCTTCATCGTAGCCCGGAACGACTTCAGCGCCCGGGGCGGCATACGACGGGTTGCGGGTGACGACGAGGTTCAGGCGACCGGGCAAGGGCCGGACCGACTCCGGCAGCGACTCGTAGTTGCGGCGGCCCGTGATGACCGGCGCGCCGAGCGTGGTGGTTTTGAAGAACTTCAGGTCTTCCGGCAGGTGCCAAACGAGGCCGTTGTCCCGGCCGATCACCCTGTTCCGGGCGACCGCGGCGATGAGCGAGAGGCGCATCATACGGCGACCGGCGCGGCGATGTGCGGGTGCGGGTCGTAGTTGTGCACGGCGATGTCCTCGAAGCGGAAGCCGAAGAGGTCCGTGACGTCCGGGTTGAGCGCGAGCTGGGGCAGCGGCCGCGGCTCCCGCGACAGCTGTTCGCGGGCCTGGTCGAGGTGGTTTGTGTAGAGGTGCACGTCGCCGAAGGTGTGCACAAACTCCCCGGGCTCGAGGCCCACGACCTGGGCGACCATGTGGGTGAGCAGCGCGTAGCTGGCGATGTTGAATGGCACCCCGAGGAACACGTCGGCGGAGCGCTGGTAGAGCTGGCAATTCAGACGGCCGCGGCCCACGTGGAATTGGAACAGGCAGTGGCACGGCGGGAGCGCCATGTCCGCCACGCAGGACGGATTCCACGCGCTGATGACGTGGCGGCGGGAGTAGGGTTGCGTGCGCAGGGCGTGGATGAGGGACGTGATTTGGTCGGTGGACGTGCCGTCGGGATTCGGCCAGCTGCGCCATTGGTAGCCGTACACCGGACCGAGGTCGCCCGCTTCGTCGGCCCATTCGTCCCAAATCCGCACCCCGTTCTCCTGCAGGTAGGCGATGTTCGTGTCGCCCTTGAGGAACCACAGGAGCTCGTGGACGATGGACTTCAGGTGCAGCTTTTTCGTGGTCAGCAGCGGGAAACCCGCTGCCAAATCCACCCGCAACTGGTACCCGAAACACCCCAGCGTCCCGACGCCTGTCCGGTCTTCCCGGTGCTCGCCGTGGTCGAGCACATGCTGCAGCAGGTCGTGGTAGGCCTTCATGCCCCCGAAGTTACAACGGACCCCACTTGCGCACGGCAGCGTTCACCAGCACGAGGTGGGCGATGAGCGCGGCGTGCAGCGGCGCGAGGTAGAGCGGCCAGCCCCATTCGGCGCGGACGAGCGGGTTGTTCACCTTCGGCGCCTCCCACACGTACATGTAGTTCGCCGACACGGTGTGCGGCCAGGCGGTGTTGATCCCCCAATTCACGGCGAGCACCGCACACGACAGGACGGCCGCCGCGCCATAGGTCCAGCGCCATCCGCCCCGCGGAATCCGCATGCCGTACTCGCGCATCATCAGGAGTGGGACGAAAATGATGGCGCCATGTTTGGCACAATACTCCACCAGCACGAGGGGCGCATCCCCCAGCGTCAACTGGGGCGTCAGGAACGAGTGCACCCCGCCGATGATGCCCAGGAAAAAGGAAAACGTGAAGAGCTGCGGGTTGCGGAGGTAGCAGTTCACCGCGACGATCAGGTAGTTCAGCCCGCAGAAATGCAGCGGCAGCGAACGGTGCACCGAGAACGGCGGCGCTCCTGTAACGATCTGATAAACAGGTAGAACCAAATTCCCCGCCAGAAGAACTGCACCGAACACGTGCAACGCCCGGTCGCGGCCCGGCACCGAGCGCGGCACCCAGCGGCGCCACCCGTACAGCAAGGCCAGTCCTCCGAGCAGCGTCAGGCCCCACATCGCCCAGTACCGGGGCTCGTCGGGATGAATCGTGATGTCGTAGCGTACCATGAAGGCGCCGAATATCGCCGAAATATCTTTGCCACATGCGCAACGACCTCGCCTTCGGTCCCTCGCTCCGCTTCGGCGTGCTCGGCGGTGGCCAACTCGGACGGATGATGATCCAGTCGGCCATCGATTGGGACCTGCGGGTCGAGGTCATGGATCCGGACCCGGACGCCCCCTGCCGGCACCTCACCCACCGCTTCGTCGAAGGCCACCTCGACGACGCCGACGCGGTCGAGGCCTTCGGCCGGGGCCTCGACGTGCTGACCATCGAAATCGAGCACGTCAGCGTCCCCGGCCTCCGGCGCCTCGCCGCCGCCGGCGTGGCCGTCCGCCCCTCCCCGGACACCATCGCCCTCATCC
>JBMTYE010000125.1:0-5364 GCA_049454255.1 Flavobacteriales bacterium | reverse complement strand
GCGCAGCCGCACCCGTCCTCAAACTCTAACGTTCCCTTAACATTCCCGTAACACGCCCGGTGCGTTCTCGCCGGAGGTTTGTAGTGCAATCCAAACCTGTCGGGGATGCGTTTTAACAACCTCATTTTCAGCATTTTTGCTGTTAGCGCTCTTGCAGCGTGCACGAAGGAGTCCACGGTCGATTTGCCGACTCCTGTCCCGAACGACAACACCGTTGTCCGGACGAATATCACCCAGAACACCACGTGGACCGCAGATCAGGTGTGGCAGCTTTCGGGCCGCATCGTGGTCACAAACGGGGCTACGCTGACCATCGAGCCGGGAACGCTGATCAAGGGAGAACCGGGAACCGGGGCGAATGCCTCGTCGCTCGTGATTGCCCGCGATGGTCGCATCGTGGCCGAAGGAACCGAGGATGCTCCGATCATCTTCACGTCGACGGCGGATGAGTTGACGCCAGAGGACATCGAGGTCGGGG
Organism: Flavobacteriales bacterium; assembly: GCA_049454255.1. Lineage (GTDB taxonomy): Bacteria > Bacteroidota > Bacteroidia > Flavobacteriales_D > Sanyastnellaceae > CAMCYM01. The sequence continues at coordinate 4,886 of JBMTYE010000125.1, read as the reverse complement.
TGTTTGTGAGCCCGAACCTGAATGCCACGATCAGCGGGCTTTGGGGTGGGGTCATCGTCCTGGGTGAAGCCCCCGTTTCTGCGTCGAACGACGCCGGAGACGTGAGCCAGGTCCAAATCGAAGGCATCCCCACCTCCGACCCCACCGGCCTGTACGGCGGCAACAACCCGGACCATTCGAGCGGCGTGTTGCGCTACATCAGCATCCGCCACGGCGGCGCGAACATCGGTAGTGGCAACGAAATCAACGGATTGACCCTCGGAGGTGTGGGACGCGGCACGACCGTCGAGCACATCGAGATCGTGGGCAACCAGGACGACGGCATCGAGTGGTTTGGCGGGACAGTAGATGTCAGCCACGTCGTGGTGTGGAATGCCGGCGACGACGCCATCGACACCGACCAGGGATGGTCAGGCACGCTGGACAACTTCGTCATCGTGGCCCCGCAAGGCCATTGCTTCGAGCTGGACGGGCCAGAAGGCACGCTGATGGCGAGCCACACGATCCGCAACGGGTCGGTGCTGGCTTCGTGCGAGGTGTGGGAATCGATGGACCTGATCAACACGGACGACAACAGCCGCGTGGTGCTCGAGCACATCTTCTTCACGGGCATCCGTCCGGGCCAAACCATCAACCGCACCTCCCACCAGGCCGGTGTGGTGAGCTTCTCGGACATCTACTTTGACCTCGCAGCAGACCAGCTCCCGGCCCATGTGAACGGCGCCGTGCCGGCGGGTGTGCAGGCGGCTGACGCTCCGCAGGCCCATCTCCCGGAGTTGCGTTGGACGTGGGCAAATGCTGCCGGTGCGCTGAGCATCTTCTGATTTCTCCCGACGTATGAAGCATCTTGTGATCGCGCTGGCTGGCGCGGCCTGGGCGGCCTTTGCCAGCGCCCAAACGGGAACCGTCCGCGGTTCCGTCATCGACGGCCGGACGGGCGAACCCATGATCGGCGTGACCGTCCTGGTCCCGGGTTCCACCCGCGGAACCTCGACCGACCTCGATGGAGCGTACACCCTCGTGCTGCCGGCGGGCCCGACCTCCCTGCAGTTCTCGTTCATTTCCTACACCACGGTCGTGGTGAAGGACATCGCGGTTCCGGAAGGCGGGGTGGTGGCGGTGCCGCCGGTGCGGTTGAGCGATGCTGCGGTGGATTTGGGGGTGGCAGAGGTGAGTGTGCAGGCGATCCGTTCGTCGGAAACGGCCATGATGACCATGAAGCGGCAGTCCGCGGCGATGCTGGACGGCATCAGCGCCGCGACGATCCGCCAGTCGGGCGACGCCACCGCCGTGGAAGCGGCCAAACGCGTGACGGGGGTCTCAATTGAAGATGGCAAGTACGTGTTCGTCCGCGGTTTGGGCGACCGCTACACAAAAGTCCTACTCAACTCCATGGAGATTCCGGGGCTCGATCCCGACCGGAATAGCCTGCAGATGGACCTGTTCCCGACGGCCCTCATCGACAACCTGAGCGTCAGCAAGAACTTCACGGCGGACATGCCAGCGGACTTCAGCGGAGGCCTGGTGAACGTCGAGACGAAGGACTTTCCGGAAGAGCGCATCCGCAGCATTTCGTTCAGCACGGCCTACAATCCGGCGATGCACCTCAACCCGTCGTGGCTTACGGCGGACGGCGGGCGCACGGATTTCCTGGGAATCGACGACGGCACGCGCGCCCTGCCCGCCTGGGCCGCAGCCGGTTACGTGCCTACCCCGGTCAGCGGCGCGCCGTCCGCGCAGGTGAACGAGTTCGTGCGCAGCTTCAACCCGACCCTCGGGGCCGAGCGCGCCCGCAGCGCCGTGGACTTCGGGCTGGGCACGACCTGGGGCAACCAGCGCACGCTGCGCAACGGCAAGACCCTCGGCCACGTGCTGTCGTTTGCCTACAAGAACGAGACGAAGTACTACGACGAGGTGGTCTATGGCGAGTACCAGCGGCCCATCGATTCGACGGATTTCGCGCTGCGGTATGCGACCGTGTCGACGGGCGAAGTCGGGGAGCGGCAGGCGCTGCTGGGCGGTCTCGCCGGCCTCGCGTTGAAGTCTGCCACCTCGAAAATCCGGCTCACCGCGCTGCACCTGCAGTCGGGCGAATCCCGAGCCGGCCGCTTCACCATCGACAACAACGGCGAGGCCGTCGGCCAAAGCGGTTACATCGCCTACTCCGATAACCTCGAGTACAACCAGCGCATGCTCACAAACGTGTTGCTCGCTGGAACCCACGTGCCTCGGTCGGGCTGGGAGGTGGATTGGCGGGTGTCGCCCACCCGGTCGACCTCGTCGGATCCGGACGTCCGCAAAACGGCCATCACGGTAAACCCGAACAACGGCGCGCTGAGCTTCCAGGCGGGAGCGGGAGGGAATCCGAGCCGGATTTGGCGCGACCTCGAGGAGTACAGTGCGACCGCCCGCATCGATGTCACACGGACGACGACCTTCCGCGGTGGACCGGCGAAGCTGCGCTTCGGAGCGCTCACCACCTACCGCCGCCGGACCTACGAAATCCTCTTCTACGACATCCAGTTCTTCGGGGCGCAAAGCTGGCCGACCACGCTGCAGCCGAACGACGTGCTGAAGCCTGAAAACATCTATCCCACAGCAGGTTACAACAACATCTACTACCAAAGCGGCAACCTCGACCCGAACCCGAATGCCTATTCTTCCTCTGCCACGACCACCGCGGGGTATGCGTCGGTGGAATGCGCGCCGCTGGCGGGTTTGCGCGTGGTCGCCGGCCTGCGCTCGGAGGCGTTCGTGCAGCGCCACACGGGTCGCGATCAGCGGTGGGCGGCAGGAGACACGGTGAACGGCAACCGGTTAGACAACGCCGAGGTGCTGAATGCGGTGGACCTTTTCCCGTCGCTCAGCGCGATTTACGCTCTGGACGACCGGACGAACCTGCGGGCCTATGCGGGCCGGACCATCGCCCGCCCCTCGTTCAAGGAGTTGTCCTACGCCCAAATCCTGGATCCCATCACGAACCGCATCTTCAACGGGGCGCTGTTCCCGTACACCGGTTGGGATGGGGCGTTGACGGAGACACGGGTGGACCACGCCGACCTGCGCTGGGAGCGCTTCGGGTCGAGCAACGCGCTCGTTTCGGTTTCGGCGTTTGCCAAACGCTTCGACAAGCCCATCGAGCTCGTACGCATCCCCGAGCAAGCCGCCACCACTGAATTTCAGCCGCGCAACGTCGGCACCGGTCGCCTCGTCGGGCTCGAGTTCGAACTGCGCGCCCCCCTTTCCGGACTGGCCGGGCGCTTCGCCGGCGCCGACCGCCTGACGGTTTCCGCGAACTTCACCTTAGTCGACTCACGGATTGCGATGACCGACCTCGAGTACGCCTCGCGGTTGACCTATGAAAAGCAAGGCGAAACGGTCGCGCGCACCCGTCCCATGGCCGGCCAATCCCCGACGGTCCTCAACGCCGGGCTCTCGTACTCCGACCCCGACAAGGGCCTGGCCGCCGCGCTCTTCTACAACGTGAAGGGCCGCACCCTGTACATCGTCGGGGCGGGCCTCGTCCCGGACGTCTACCTCGAGCCGTTCCACAGTCTGAACGCGAGCTTCTCCCGCACCTTCGGCACCGACGGCGCCACTGCCCTCGAACTCCGCGCCTCGAACCTGCTCGGCGACACCACCGAAGCCTTCTACCGTTCCTACGGCGCAGAACCGGCCCCCTTCTCTCGCATCGCGCCGGGCCGTGCCATCAGCGTGGGTGTGGTGAGGAAGTTCTGAGGACGAGGTTGAGGTTGAGGTTGAGGGCGGGTGGGTGAACTTTGGGGGCGATGGCGAAGCGTACGACGGATGTTGCGGCGGCGGCGGCCGTGTTGCGGGCGGGCGGCCTGGTCGCCATCCCGACGGAGACGGTCTATGGCTTGGCTGCGAATGGGTTAGATGCGGAAGCCGTAGCGCAGATTTTTCGGGCCAAACAACGCCCCCCCACGAACCCGCTCATCCTCCACATCGGCCATCCGGAAGACGTAGACCGGCTGGCGGTGCGGATTCCGGAGCTCGCGCGGGAGCTGATGGCGGCTTTTTGGCCCGGACCGCTGACGGTGCTGCTTGACCGGTCGGACCTCGTGCCCGACGCGGTCACCGCGGGTCTGCCGCGGGTGGCGGTCCGGATGCCCGATTCCCCCCTGACCCTCGCCCTACTCCGCCTCCTCGACTTTCCGCTCGCCGCGCCCAGCGCAAACCCCTACACCTACGTCAGCCCCACCCGAGCCGAGCATGTCGAAGCGGCCCTCGGCGACCGCATCGCCTGCATCCTCGACGGTGGCCCTTGCGCGCACGGCCTCGAGAGCACGATCGTCGCGGTCGAGCCCGCGCCCGACGGCACCGGCGACGAGGTCATCCTCTACCGGCCCGGCGCCCTAACGGCGGAGGCGCTCGGCACCTTCCTCGCCGGACGGGCCGCGGTCCGCCCCCACATGTCGCCGGTCGCCCCCACCGCTCCCGCTCCCGCCCCGGGCATGGCGGCGCTGCACTACAGCCCCCGCACGCCGGTGCGCCTCATCGCGCGTTGGTCCGACCTCCCTTCCCTGTCGGCGCGCCCCGCATTCCTCGGCTTCCGCACCCTCCCCGCCGGGGTCGAGCCCGGCCCCGCCGCCCGCATCCTCTCGCCTTCCGGCGATCTCGAAGTCGCCGCCCGCGGCCTGTACGATGCGCTCATCGCCCTCGATGCGGCAGGGTGCGACACGGTCTATGTCGAATTGCCCCCGGATGAGGGGCTCGGCAAGGTGATGCGGGAGCGGATGGGGAGGATGGGGGGAGGTTGAGGACGGGCGGCGCTGTGCGCCGCAGAACGAGAACGAGGTTGAGGTTGAGTTCGTAGGTGTTCCTCAGAGATTAATAGCTCCCAACTCTCGGCTCCAAACGAGCAT
>JBMTYE010000124.1:0-5442 GCA_049454255.1 Flavobacteriales bacterium | reverse complement strand
CCCATTCGGCCCCCGGTGCGGTGGTTGCGCACCCGCCCGAGTGTCCGGGCTGCGGTGGTGGTCGGCGGTTGCACGGACACATCCGGGGTAGCCACTGAATCCGCCACTCCTTCCACCGATGCCGTGTCGGGTACAGCGGCTAAGGCGCGGCGCTCAAGCGCTCCCCCGGCCCACGTCAGCCGGCCGTCGTGGGAAAACCGGGCCGTGCGCATCCCGTCGGGTCCACGCTCCCCCTGGTCCCACGCAAACGAGCCGTCCAGCGATGACGCATCCACCGCATCCGCCCACGGTCCCACATCGGGCATAGATCCATCTTCTGCTGCAAACGTCCGCCACAGGCCGCGCGCAGCAATCCGAACCGTGCCGTCCGGACTCCAACCGCGTTCGTCCCATTCGCTCCGCACGCCGGCACTGTCCTGCCACCCCCAGAGCTCTACCGCCGCACCATCCGTGCGCTCGAGGCGGGCGAGCGTTCCATCCCACCGGCCGAGCAACAGCGAATCGGCGGCATGCAACGGTCCCGGAACCCGCCGCAGTGCCGCGGTCGTCCAGCGCTCATCCTGTTCCGGCATGTCCCACAATCCGCCCCAGGCCAGCGGCAAGGGTGCCGCCTCCAGCGCACCGGCATGCCATTCCGTGAGCAACGAGCCTTCCTCAGAAGTCCACGTCGACCGAAACGGGATGAGTGGATTGCCCGTAGCTTCAAGGCGCACGTGGCCATCGCGGCGGGGCCGCCAGTGGGCCGCCATTTCGCCGGGCGTATCTGTCCACAACTCCAGAGCATCCGGCAAACCGCTGAGCCACCCTCCTCCCCAAGCGACTAAAGCGTAACCGTCGGAGAGCGGCTCCGGTTTCCAGGTCGTATGCCAAACCTCAGCACCGCCCGGTGCCACAAAGCGCGTCGCAGCTGGCCGAACCCCCGACGGCCCCCAAGCGGCGGCCGGTGAAGTGGCCACCGCCGTTCCATCCCACTGCTCCCAAACGCTGAACGCATCGCAGGTCACTTCCGTGGGATCCCGCCGCAAATCACCTTCCGAGGCCGAAAAGAAGGCCCACGTAGCGACCGCCGCGAGTGCCGCCGCCACACCGAGAGCTCCGAGGAATCCTTTCACGCCCCGAAGTTCACGAAATCCTGCTCCAATCCCGTCGGCTCGACCGCACGCGGCGCAACTCCTCGGCCAGCCCGGCGTGCACCGGCAATGTGAGGCCCGGGTCCGACTCGAGCACGACCGTCGCGGTGTAGCGTGCCGCTGCTAAAATCTCCCGGTCTCGCAGCAAATCGGCGACCCGCAAGTCCGGCATCCCCGACTGCTGGGTGCCCATCACATCCCCCGGTCCGCGCAGCTCCATGTCAACTTCGGCGATTTCGAAGCCATCCTGGGTGCGGCACATCGTCTCGACGCGGCGTAAAGCATCGCGTCCGAGGCCCTCGCGCGTCATCAGGATACAGTAACTCGCGTCCGAACCGCGGCCCACCCGGCCCCGGAGCTGGTGCAACTGACTGAGGCCGAAGCGTTCTGCGCTTTCGACGACCATGACGGAGGCGTTTGGCACATTCACCCCTACCTCGATGACTGTCGTGGCCACCAGGATGTGGGTCTCGCCGGAAATGAAGCGCCGCATCTCGAATTCCTTGTCTTCCGGCCGCTGGCGCCCGTGGACGATGCCCACCCGGTAGTCGGGCAGCGGGAAACGCCGGACGATGCTCTCGTAGCCATCCATCAAGTCCTTGAATTCCAACGTTTCACTCTCCTCAATGAGGGGATAGACGATGTAGACCTGGCGGCCGAGCGCCAGTTCGTCCTCGAGGAAACCGAACACCGCATCCCGCGCGGCGTCCGTGCGGTGAACCGTCCGGATCGGCTTGCGGCCCGGGGGGAGTTCATCGAGCAGGCTGACGTCGAGGTCGCCGTAGGCCGTCATGGCCAGGGTGCGCGGAATGGGGGTGGCGGTCATGACGAGCACGTGGGGCGGCGTGGTGGATTTGGCCCACAGCTTCGCCCGCTGCTCGACTCCGAACCGGTGCTGCTCGTCGATGACGGCCAGGCCGAGTTGGCGGAAAACGACGCCCGGCTCGATGAGCGCATGGGTACCGATCGCGATGCCGACCTCCCCGGCCGCAATGCCCTCGAGGGCCTGCCTCCGCGCCGGGCCCTTGACGTTGCCGGTGAGCAGCGCCGTGCGGATGGGCAGGTCGCCGAGCAGCTCCGTGAACGACGCAAAGTGCTGTTGTGCAAGGATTTCTGTCGGCGCCATGATGCAGGCCTGGTGGCCGTTGTCCAGCGCGAGCAGCGCGGTCAGCAGCGCGACGACGGTTTTGCCGCTGCCCACATCGCCCTGCAGGAGCCGGTTCATGTGCCAACCGGTGTTCACATCCGCCCGAATCTCGCGCAGGACGCGTTTTTGGGCCTGAGTCAGGTCGAACGGTAGGCGCTCGGAATAGAACCGGTTGAACAGGTCCCCGACGACCGCAAAACGCACACCGGGCTGGTTGCGTGTGAGTTCCTGTTTCCTTCGAACGAGCATGAGCTGCAAAAGCAGCAGCTCGTCGAAGGCCAAACGCCGACGGGCGTGGGCCGCTTCCTCGGCATGCGCCGGGCGATGCACGGCCCGGACTGCTGCCTGCCGCTCCATCAGCCGCGACTCCTGCCGCAGCACCTCCGGCAACGGATCGGGAATGTGAAATCCGGGCAATTCGAGCAGGTTCGCGACTAACCGCGCGATCCCCGCTGATCCCATTCCGCGCTGGCCGAGCAACACGGTCGAAGGATAGACTGGCTGCAAGCCCTGGCCCCCCCGCGCCGCAAAGGTCGAAGCCACCTCTACCTCCGGATGCGGGATGTTCCAGCGATTCCCATACCGTTGTGGCTTGCCGTAGACGACCACAGGCACGCCGACGGGCAAATGGGACGCCACCCACGCTCCGCCTTTGAACCAAACGAGGTCACATTCCCCCGTGGCATCCTTGAATTTGGCGACCGTCCGGCGCGCCTGTGGGGCTCCGGCCTGTTCCACGCGCGAGATGATGCCGCTCAGCTGCACCCCGACCACATCGGACGCAATGTCACCCACGCTGCTGAAACCCGACCGGTCTTCGTACCGAAACGGTGCATGAAGCAGCAAATCACCGAACGTCTTCACCCCCAATTCCGCCGCGAGCAATTCCGCGCGCTTCGGCCCCACCCCTTTCAGGAGGGCCAGCGGAGTTTCGACGAAGGGGTAGCTCATCCCCGGCCGTTCAGGCCAACATCCGCACAGGCGCCTCGAGGTACCCCTTGAGGTCCTGCAGGAACGCTGCGCCGGTCGCCCCATCGACCACGCGGTGGTCGCAGCTGAGGGTCATCCGCATCGTTTGGCCAGGCACCACAGCCCCATTCTTCACTACGGCCACCTGCTGCACGCTACCGACCGCGAGAATGCAGGCATCCGGCGGATTGATAATCGCGGTGAACTCCTCGATGCCGAACATGCCGAGGTTCGAGATGGTGAATGTATTTCCTTCCCATTCAGCGGGTTGGAGTTTTTTCTCTTTCGCCTTGACGGCCAAAGCCTTCACCTCCCCGCCGATCGCCGACAGCGACTTCGTATCCGCGTGGCGCACCACCGGCACGAGCAATCCGTCCTCCACCGCCACCGCGACGCCGATGTGCACGTGGTAGTTTGTGCGAATCCGGTCGCCTAACCAGCTGCTGTTCACCGCGGGGTGCTTCTTGAGCGCGAGGGCCGCAGCCTTTACGACTAAGTCGTTCACACTCACCTTCACCGAACCCGAAGCATTGATCACGGCGCGGGCTTCCATCGCGGCATCCATGTCCACCGATACTGTGAGGTAGAAGTGGGGCGCTGTAAACTTGCTTTCGGCAAGGCGACGGGCGATGGTTTTCCGCATTTGGGTCACCGCCACCTCCTCGAAGGACTCGGCAGCTCCGAAGCTGCTTCCACCCGTAGCGACCGGAACCTCGCGGTACGCCTCAATGTCACGACGCACAATGCGTCCGCCTTCCCCAGTTCCGCGCACTTTCATCACATCGATTCCACGCTCTTCGGCAAGCCGACGGGCGAGGGGGGAGATGGGGAATGAGGGCGAGGTGGGAGGTTGGGGGGCCGAGGTGGTGACAGGGGTCGGAGCCGAAGCGACGGGGACCGGAGTCGGCGCCGGAGTGGCGACAGGGACCGGAGCTGGAGCAGCCGCAACTGGGGCAGCTTGGGCTGGAGCCGGAACGGGAGCAGTTGCGGCCGGCAACGAAATCGGGATGCCGGATCCTTCTGCTGCAAGCAGAGCCGAGATGTCTTCGCCTTCTTTGCCGAGGATGGCGAGGAGGCTGTCGACCGGAGCCGTCGAACCGGTGGGGACCCCGATGTGGAGGAGCACACCGTCGAAGAACGACTCGAATTCCATGGTCGCCTTGTCGGTCTCGATTTCAGCGAGGATTTCGCCACTTTTCACGCGGTCTCCGACCTTTTTCAACCAGCTGGCCACGACCCCTTCGGTCATGGTATCGCTGAGTTTGGGCATGCGGACGATTTCAGCCATGGTGTGCGGGAAGATGGAGGATGTGCTTCGGGTAGGGTCGCAAAAATGAACGAAACTTCACGAAATCAATCGTTCACGAACGGATATCCCGGATCGGAATACACGTCGTTGTAGAGTTCCGATGCATCCGGAAGGGGGCTCGCTTCGGCGAAGGCGATGGCCTCTTCGACCTGGGCCTTGATGCGCTCCTCGATGGCCTCGAGTGCCGCGGCGGTGGCCCATTTCGCGTCGATCAGGGTCTTGCGCACGTGCTCGATGGGGTCCTGCTCGAGGTAGGCAGTCACCTCATCCTTCGTCCGGTACTTCTGGGGATCGGACATGCTGTGGCCCTTATAGCGGTAGGTTTGGATGTCCAAAAGGGTCGGACCCTCACCCGCCCGCGCCGCAGCAGCGGCCCGTGCAATGGCCTCGCATACGGTTTCAGGCCGCATCCCGTCGACGGTGAACGACGGCATTTTGTAGCTGGCCCCGAGGAGCTCGAGGTCGACGACGTTCGAGGTGCGCTCAACCGAGGTACCCATGGCGTACTTGTTGTTCTCGATGATGAAAATCACCGGGAGCTTCCAGGTCATGGCCATGTTAAAGGTCTCGTGGAGCATGCCTTGTCGCGCTGCGCCGTCGCCCATGAAGCAGACCGTGACGTGGTCTTCGTTGCGGTATTTGTCGGCGAAGGCGATCCCGGCGCCGAGGCCGATTTGGCCCCCTACAATCCCATGCCCTCCGAAGAGATTGCGCTCTTTATCAAACATGTGCATCGAGCCCCCCTTTCCCTTGCTCAGCCCAGTCGACCGGCCGAAGAGCTCCGCCATGACCAGCTTCGGATCGGTTCCCAGTACGAGCGGATGCGCATGGTCGCGGTAGGCGGTGATGACCCGGTCCGTCGGCCGGATGGCTTCACGCATCCCGGG
>JBMTYE010000123.1:0-5482 GCA_049454255.1 Flavobacteriales bacterium | reverse complement strand
GTACGAAGGGTTGACGCGCGACTTTGCCGTCGCATGCGGTGCGGAGTTCATCCTGCGCGGCATCCGCAGCGGTGGCGATTTCGAGTACGAGCGGACGATTGCCCAAACCCACCGCAAGCTCTCCCCGAGCGTGGAGACGGTCGTGCTGCTGACCGACCCGGAGTTTGCCCACATCCACAGCACGGTGGTGCGCGATTTGCTGCGCAACGGCGGCGACGTGTCGGGATTCGTTCCGGAGGCAGTGCTGCGGCAGGGATGAGGGGTTTTTGCGCCGCTTTTCTGGTGGTTTTTTCGGCGGTCGGTTTGACCGCCCAAACTCCGATCGCAGCCCGCCTGACGGGGTTCCGACCCGGCGAGCAACCGGCCGTGGTCCACGTCTTCGAAGTGACGGACCCGGCGGCCGGGAAGGAGGTGTGGCGGGAGGCAGCTTTGGTGCGGGACAGCGGCCGGTTTGAGGTCAGCGGTCCGGCGCGCGGGGTCGCCTTTCTGGTGTTCGAATGCCCGCCGTACCGCTGGCAACTGCTGGCTCGGGCGGGCGAAACGGCGGTGGCGGAATGTCGGCCGCCTGCCGCTGCGGCCCTGCGCTTGCACGGCATTCCGGGAGGCGTACGGTGGGTGGGGAGCCACCCGTCTGCGGCGTTAGATTCCCTCGCGGTGACGCAGGCCCGGTTAGAAGCCGAAGCTGCGCGCGACTTGCTGTTGCTGTCCGGCGGGGTGGCCGGCGGAACTGCGCTCGTCGATGCACAGCGCGTCCGGGCGGTGCAGGAGGCCTTTCGCACAGCCGTGGACCGCGCGCGCCGCGAACTCGCGGGAACAGACCCCTATTTTCACGACGCGGTGGCGGCTGCTGAAGCGCGGTGGAGCAGGACGTGGTCAGTGGGAGGCAAGCGCATGGCCTCGCCCACTCCCGAGCGTGCGGGGCGCAGCGACGAGGAGTTGCTCAGGTCCCCCGGCTACGTTGCGTGGATGCGCGAAGAATGGGCGGGCTGGTGGAAACATCCTTCCCTTGACGGCCCGGCCTTGCGGTCCGCCATCGCCACCTTGCCTGCGGATGCGCTGCCCGAGCTCGGTGCGGCTATGGGTATGCCGGAGGGCAATCCGTGGGAGTGGGGCAGTGCCTGGCTTGTACGGGCCATCGACGAGCCGAGTCCGACCGTGGATGCGGTCTTTCGCCGATTCGACTTTCCGCCGGCGATCGAAGAGGCGTATCAGGTGCTCGGTGCGGAACGTGCGGCACAGCCGGGGCTCTCGGGCGTGCAGTGGTTGACTCCGGCGGAGGAGCGGGTGCTTGCGGACGAGGCGCTCGGAAAAGGTTGGGAAGTGCTGCTCATCGTACGCTACGGTTCTGCGACGGCGGAACGCGAGCGCGAACTGCTCGCGGGCATCCGGGAGCGCTCGGAGCGGCGGGATGTCAGATTTACGGTGCTGTCGGTCGACACCTCGATCGAAACGTGGGAAGCAACGGTCGCGTCGCGTCGAGCACGCGAGCGTCTCGGATGGCTGGGCAACGATCCCAGGGCATACCGTAAACTCGGGCTGACCGCTGTCCCTCAGGTGGTTGTGGTCGGGCCGGACGGACGATTTCATCCGGACTGCAGTGTGCTGCCGAGCAGGGGTCTGGAGGCGTGCGTGGAGCGGTTGCCGCGCTGAACTTAGAATTCGTCGAGTGTGCCGTTCGCAGCCTCGGCCGCACGGTCGAGAATTTTGTGCAGACTCGAGTAGGTCGAGGCAAGCAAGAAGTCTGGCAGGGGTCGGGCAAACCACTTGACCACGCTGATGCCTTCTTCGGTTTGCGGCGCCCCGGCAGTGTCGTGGCCTTCGTGGATGGCGCGGAACCAGAACGTGGTCTTCAAACTGGCCCGGCCTCCCATCTCGAACGTGTGGTATGTAGGGCCGAGCAGCTCTCCGAGGCGCAGGTCGCGGATCCCGGTTTCCTCGTTGACTTCACGCAGTGCAGCCGCTTCGATGGCTTCGCCCGGTTCGACTTTGCCCTTCGGGAGGTCCCACCGGCCGTTGCGCTCCATCCACAGCACGTGTCCGTCCCGATTCTCCACTACACAGCCCGCAGCAAGTACCTCGTCGTAGCCGAGGCAGAACTGAATCCAGAGCTGCTCGACGTCCGGGGCTGTAAGTGTTATTTGTTGAATATCAGGACGCTCACGGAGCAGTTTTGGCAATTCTAACAAGGTATGCGCATCCGGTTCATGCAAGTGCATGCCGGGGTGGGGAAGGTCAACGCTTTCCTTGAATAGAACCGGGCGGTTCAGGATATATACTTCATACATTCGCGCCGACATTCTTCCACCGTGGAAAGCAATCGCAAAGTTGCCGAATTCCTGCTCCGAATCAAAGCGATTCAGCTGAGCCCTGACCGTCCGTTCACGTGGGCGAGTGGTCGGAAGTCTCCTATCTATTGCGATAACCGCAAGACGCTCAGCCATCCACAGGTAAGGACCTACCTGCGGCAGGTGTGTACGGCGGAGGTGGAGAAGCAGTTTGGCAAACCGGCCGGCATCGCGGGCGTGGCGACAGGAGGGATCGCATTGGGGGCGCTCGTGGCACAGGAGATGGGGCTTCCGTTCATTTACGTCCGGTCGGATGCGAAGGGCCATGGACTCGGCAACACCATCGAAGGCGATGTGAGTGTGCTTTCAAACTGCGTCGTGATTGAGGATCTGGTTTCTACCGGCGGCAGCAGCTTAAAGGCCGTACAGGCACTTCGGGAAGCGGGCGTGGAGGTCAAAGGCATGGTCGCCATCTTCACGTACGGATTTCCTGAGGCGCGTGAGGCCTTCCGGTCGGCCGGATGTCCGTTGTATACCCTCACGGACTATCCCACCTTGCTGGCACAAGCGACCGCTGAGGGCTACATCGACGGTGCTGCGCAGGCCGCACTGGAAAGTTGGTCTGCGGATCCGGTCGCGTGGTCAGAAGCCCGAGTGTAATGCAGTTTACGAGTCCCACCGTTTCGTGTTCCGCCTCTGCAGAGGTGGTGCTGGCCTTTTTAGCAGATCCGTCGCACCTGATCGAGTTGCTCCCGGCAGACCGCTTTTCGGATGCGGAAGCCCGGCCGGACGGCTGCTCGTTCAAGTTGAACGGGGGCATTCCGGTCGTGCTCGTGCGGGGCGAAGATCCGCCCGGTGGGGTGCGTTACGATTCCGCAAAAGGCACGCCCGTGCGGTTTTTCATCGTGGTGCATGCGGTTCCTTCCGGCGCTGGCGACCAGTGTGAGGTCCATCTCGAAGGTGAGGCGGAGGTGAACGCCTTCACCCGGATGATCGTGGAAAAGCCGTTGAATCAGGTGATTGAATCCCTTTCGGCGGCCCTACGCGCCCGCTTCAGTTAAGGCGCCAAACGACTTCTCCCCACCCGCACAGCTCTGGAGGCCGCCTTCCGTCGCCGTCCTGCACCCACGCGAACCGGCCCCGGCCATCCGACTCGACCCCGAGAAACCGGCCGCTCCACGTCCGCCCCTCGACCTCAAACTCCCGTAGCTCACCGGCTCCGAACGCCACCGCATCGAACCGCGCAACAGCGGCCTCCGGCCCGGGCCAACCCTCGCGTTCCCAGCCCTCCACCGCATCCACGACCGCCCTTACGATGCGCGGCCGCAGCACCTCCACCCCCTCCGTTCCCCCGGCATCGCCCCATCCCGCCGGTCCCGAACCGCTTCGCCGGCCCCCGTTGAGCCCGATGCCCAGCACCCACCCGCCCCATTCGGCGCCGCGCCACGACGTTTCCAGCAGCAGGCCCGCGAGCTTCCGCTCACCCGTGAACAAGTCGTTCGGCCACTTGATCCGGAGTTCGGCGGCTTCCCGCGGCGAGAGCAGGGCGGCTAGCGTCTCCCGCATCGCCACAGCCACCCCCAGATTCAGCTCGGCCAAACGCTCCGGCCCGGGGCTTCGCCTCCAGCGGTGGCCCACACTCACCAGCACGTCCTCCCCGGACACGTCCGTCCACTCCCGCCCGAGGCGGCCCCGGCCGGCCGTTTGGTGCGCGGCCGTGCAGGCAAACCAACTCCCCGGCGCGGCTGTCGTCAACCACGCCATCACCTCCGTGTTCGTGCTCCCCACAACCTCAAGGTGCCTGCATGGCACGCGTATAAATTCCGTCTGAACGTCCGCAAAATCCGGGGTCGGCATCCGTCAAAATTAGTATCTTGCACCTCCATACACAGTGCATGCCGGAACAGGAATCGCGCGGATCGGACCCCTTGCTGGAGGCAGTCATCCATGGCCTTCAGGACACGAAGGCAAAAGGAATTACTCTATTGGATATGAGGCAAGTGCCCCATGCAGTGGCCGACTGGTTCGTCATTGCACACGGGACGAGCCGTACCCATGTGGAGGCCCTCGCCCAGTCGGTGGAGGAGGCGACCTTCGTGGAGGCCGACGAGCGCGCGTGGCACAAACAAGGCTTGCGCAACGGCGAATGGGCAGTCCTCGACTACGGCAATATCGTGGTCCACGTGTTTCACCAGGAAGTGCGTCCACGTTACGCACTCGAGGAGCTGTGGGGTGATGCAATCATCGAACAACTTGCCGAGGCGTGAGGTAATTGACGAAATGGAAGAACGCAACGACAAGTCCGGCGGCAAATCGCGCAAAGGCATCAATTTTTACTGGATTTACGGTCTGATCGCGGTGGTCATGCTGTCGATGCTGTTCTTCGGCGGCAGCTCGGACGGCAAACAAATCCAATGGGGTGAGCTGAAAAACCGCATCGAACGGGGTGATGTCCAGCGCATTACCCACGATGGAACGCGGGCCCGGGTGCAGCTCAAAAAAGAAGTGCGCGCGCGCGAGCAGGCGAACAAAAGTGACGACCAGCTGCTGCGGCAGGTGTACAACGCCTCCGATTTCTGGCTCGATATCCCTGCAGGTGACGCGTACGCCGAGGACCTGAAGGAGATGACCGAGCTCTACAACGTGGAGCTGGTGTACGAACCGCGCAATGCGTGGGGCGAGCAGATCCTGATGTACGTCATCTTCTTCGCGCTCATGATCGGGGTGTGGATGTTCGTCATGCGCCGCTTGGGCGGGGGCGCCCCGGGCGGCGGCCAAATCTTCAACATCGGCAAGTCCCGCGCACAGCTGTTCGAGAAGGGCAAGGGCACGGACGTGACCTTCAAAGACGTCGCAGGTCTCGAAGGAGCGAAGGAAGAACTGCAGGAAATCGTGGACTTCCTGAAGTCACCCGATAAGTACACGAATCTCGGAGCAAAAATCCCGAAAGGCGCTCTGCTTGTGGGACCTCCCGGCACCGGCAAGACCCTGCTCGCGAAGGCCGTTGCCGGCGAAGCCCAGGTGCCTTTCTTCTCCTTGAGCGGATCGGATTTCGTCGAGATGTTCGTGGGCGTGGGCGCCTCGCGGGTGCGCGACCTCTTCAAACAGGCGAAGGAAAAGGCCCCGGCAATCATCTTCATCGACGAAATCGATGCCATCGGCCGTGCCCGGGGAAAGAACCTCAATATGGGTTCAAA
>JBMTYE010000122.1:0-5527 GCA_049454255.1 Flavobacteriales bacterium | reverse complement strand
AGACAGATTTATGGCCTTCGGCGAGGTTGAGGTGCGCGCTGAGGGCTGCGTTTTGGATTTGGCTGAGAATGAACTTATCACTGTGGGCGGACCTGGCCACGGCTCGCATGCGTAGCGTCCACTGGAAGGGCTTTTCGGCAAGCGCCAAACCGCGCCCCATCTGCTGTTTTTCCATGTGTTAGTTCACACACAACCAGCAAAATAACCCAAATTTTCACGCAATACTTTTCCACATTTCCGCCCGCCCTCCAACCTCCAACCTCAACCTCGTCCTCAACCTCAACCTCCCCGGCCCAACCCGCCGGGGCGCAGCCGCGCCCACCCTCACTCCTTCCCTAACACCACCACCCAGCCGGAGCGTTCGTGGTAGTTGCCGAAGCCGTCGCGGACGCGGATGAAGTAGCCGTAGGGGCCGTCGGGCAGGCGGGAGCCGTCGCGGGTGCCGTCCCAGCCGACGGTGAGGTCGGTGGAGGTAAAGACCGGTTCCTGCCAACGGGTGAAGATGCTCAGCTGATAACCGGCGGTGTCGGCGTAGGAGATGACCGGGGCGAAGATGGGGTTTGCGCCCTCGGGAGTGAAAGCGTTCGGCACCCAAATCAACGGCTCGCGGGTGGCGCAGGAGGTGTTCGAGAGGGCATAGTTTGCGCCGCCGTTCGGAGTAGGGGCAGCATCGACTGCTTCGATGAGGTAGCACCACGAGCCCGAGGAGCTCGGGTCGGTTTCAGACCGGTCCTCGTAGAAGCGGACCGAGGCGGGCAAGGTGGCGACGAGTTCGGGCGCTCCATCCGAGCCTTCCCGGCGGTAGACCTTGTATGCCGAGGTGCCGCCCGGGACAGGGAAGTCGGCGTACGCATTCCAATGGACGGTGGTGGCGGCGGTTTGGGGGTCGGAAACGGTTTGGACAAAGAGCGTCGTGGCCTCATTCGACAGGCCCACCTCGTCGTCGCACACGTTGATGACGCGGATACGGTAGCGGTAGCTGAGGTCGTCCGTACGCGCGAGCGGGTCGTTGAAGGTGAGGACCATGCTGCCTACCCCTTCTTGCCCGCCGAGGTCTTCCCAAGTGCCATCTGCCGCGACCCACCGTTCGAGCCGGTAGTCGTGCACTTCGAACGCGCCGGGGTCCAAATCCACCACGACCTCAACCCCTCCGGTATCGATGACGGTCGCCCGGCGCAGGTTCGTGAAGGCCGGCGCCCCTGGATACGTAAAGGCAAGCTCCTCCACATCCGACGCGCCGCTGGCCCCCGTCGGCGTGACGCCCACCACCCGGTAGCGGTACGAGTTGCCGTATGTACTGACTTCGTGCGCGTACTCCGTCGCAGTGGGAGGGAGGCTCGCCAGCACGGTCTCTGCGCCCCAATTCCCGCTGCCCGACGGCGACTCCTCGGAGGCCCGAACCTCGTACGCAGCCACACCGTCGGACCACCCATAGGCGCCATACCATGTCAGCACTGCCGCGTCGGAACAGGCGGCCCGGTAGGCATTCAGCTGCAACGAGGTGGCGCAGAACGGCCCAGCGGGACCGGGATCGGGCAACCCGTTGACGAAGCAGCTGTCGAAGGCGGCGACGTTGTAGGATTCGAGGTACAGGTCGCCGTTTGATTGAGGGTTTTCGTAGGACGTGATGTCGGCCCCGAAGACCGTGTCGATGGACGATTGGAATCCGGCAGAGCACAAATAAATGATGTAGCCGGCGGCGTCTGCGGCGGTGCTCATTTCCCAGGAAACGATGGCATTGCCTGTTTCCGGGTTGATGCCCACTGAGGTCACGGCTGGCGCGTCGGGATCGAGCTCGTCGTTGATGAGCGAGCCGGCTTGGTTCGAGGTTTGGGCGCAGCCCGCCCACGGCTCATCCCGCACCACGCGGAAGACCAAATCCTCGGCGCAGTTGCCGATCGTGTACGCGTGGTGCATCATGCCCCCGTTGTCCGGCACCGTGGTCACCGTCTCCCAAACCCCCGGGGAGGTCATGCGTTCAATCGTCAATGGCCCCTCGGCCTCGCCCGTGAGGATGCGCGGGCTGTTGAAATCGAGGTCCGCAACGCTTGGGACTGGCGAAGGCACGGCCGTGAGCCGGATGCTGCACAGGGTGTCGCTCGAGCTGCTCGAACCGTCCGTTCCCATCGTAACTACATAGTAACACAGCGATGTAGCGTTCGCATTGAATGTGGTCTCGACGTAACTGGGCGTGTTGACATCCGTGATGCTGGCGGTAGAGATGACCAAACCGCTGGCCGGCTCAAGCACGTGCACCACATACGCCCCGAAAAGCCCGGATGCGTCACCCGGATGGGACCAGGTCACCGTGGTATTGCCTGCGGTGTTCACCGACGCGCACTGCATCGCCACGTCCAGCTGTGCAACCACAGGACGCACAGCAAGAAGCATCGCTGCGACGATCAGTACCCACAAACGCATTGCACCCATCGAGCATAAAAGTAGTTCCTCTGAAACGACGAAAGAGGCAAAGAAGTTGTCATCAGGCCTCGTTTTCCTTCGGTTGCTCCTCCCCGCGGGACGACGGAGGCGCTTGACCGTATCCACCACCGTACCCATATCCACCGTAGCCGCCGTATCCGTATTTCACGGCGTATTTGTTCCACAGCTGCTCCCATTTGCCGTACCGTATATCGTTGAGGATCAGAGAGACGCGGGTAGATTCGACATCGTGAAGAATGCGTTCCACATGCTGAATCGAGGCCCGAGTTGTCCGCAAGGCATTGAGCACCAGCAGAGATCGATGGGCTTTCGGGAGCAGAACCATGGCGTCGCTGATGAGGACGATGGGCGGTGAATCGAGGATGATGTAGTCGTAGGTCCGTTCGAGTTCCGCGAGAAAGTCCGTGAGCCGCGCGTTCAGAATGAGCTCGGAGGCATTCGGTGGAACAGGGCCAGCGACATACACGTCCAAATGCTCAACAGGGCCAGCCTGCCGAATGCCCTCGATCGTATCCAAACCACTCAGCAGCGTACTCATACCGGTGCGATTCGGAAGTCGTAGGTTTTTGTGGATCTTCGGTTTGTGGAGGTCGACGTCGACGAGGGCCACCCGTTTTCCTGCTTTGGCCAGCAACGCTGCGAGATTCGTTGACACAAACGACTTGCCTTCACCCGCATGCAACGAACTCACGAGCAGGAGGTGGCACCCTTCCTGAGGCAGGGTGAAATTCACGGCCGTCCGGATGCTCCGGAAGGCTTCCGTCACCTGTGAGCGGCCGTCGTGCAGAAAGGAAATGGGCTGCACTTCGATTTCCGCGTAGTGGGGAATTCCCCCGGCTATCGGCCGATCGGTGAGTTCGCGCAGGGCCTCGACGCGATCGATGCGGTCGAAAAACGCGAACCGAACGAAGGCGATGGCCAGCGCAATGAGCAAACCAGCGCCGGTCGTCAGCAGGATGGTCCGTTTCTTGTCCGGCCCCACCCTGCCCGCAAAACGTGCTTGTTCGATGAGCGAGGCCGCAGGGGCGATGCCAGCCCTGTTGATGACTGCGGTCGCCTTTGCCTGAAGCAAGAACTCATACAGATCCTCATTGACCTTCAACTTGCGCTCGAGACTCAGGACGTCCCGCTGCGTGGAGGGCATGGTCCCGAGCCGGGATTCGATTCCGCTGATCTCGCGGGCGAGCGAAGTACGCCGCTGCGAAAGGACCTTTTTGCTGTCTTCGATGTAGCGTGCAATGGTAAAGCGGGAGGATCTCAGCGCGCTGTCGATGCGCCGGACGGTATAACTTTCTTCCGTCACATCGATCAGTGCGGCCGTGCGCTGGTTGCGCAGGTCGAACAGGCGGTTGACTTGCTGGATGAGCAGGGGGTCTTGTTCTGCAAGCAGGGCGGTAGGAGGCAGACCGATGTCTTCCGGAGACGACCTGAGTTGGCGCTCGATGGCCTCGAGACCATTTAAACGCAGATCCACTTTCCGCAGCTCAGACTCGCGGTCGACGAGGGCGTTGAAGTAGTCCGTTTGTTCTCGGCTCAAATCGAGCACACGGTTGTCTGCTTTGAAGCGGTCAACCTGGCGTTCCACGCTATCGAGGATGGAGACCAGTTCGGTGAGCTGGCGGTCGATGAACTCTTCCGTGCGGAGGCTGCTTTCGAGTTTGGCATCCTTCGTGAACTCGATGTAGGCGCGTGCTAACGTGTCGAGGAATTGCTTGCTGCGGCTCGGAAGGGTGCTCGTCGACCGCAACGAGAGGATGCTCGTCCGTTCGACATTTTCCACACTCAGGCCTTGACGGAACTGGGCAATGCGACCGGGTCGATCGTACACTCGAATCCGGAAGTGCTGCTTTAGAGCAGGTTCGATTTCAACCGGACCTCGGGTGAAGGCAATGGTCAACGCCACATCCGGCCCTTCTAACGGAACACCGAACTGCTGGACGAGGGCGGTCTGTTCTCCGGCGGCATTTGTGTAGCTCAGCTCATAGCTCGATTCGTCGCGAACGATGATGTCCAAGTCCTTCCCCAGCATGGCCGGAGCGAAGAGTTCCGGGATGGCGCGGATAGCGAGGTTGCTGAAGCCGTCGACCTGGGTGGTTCGAATGCGGCCGACGAAAAAGTAGTCGATGGGCGCGTCGAGACGGTCCACGGCCGACCCTACGAGGTCAAACGATTGGATGATTCGAAGTTGATTCTGGACATCCTCGGTAGTTTTGCGTGTGCCGAGGTCTTGCAGCAGTCGCTTTTGGTAATCAAGTCCATCGTCAGGAGCTAGGAGAATCTCCGCCGTGGCACTATATATGTCTAACTGGCGGTGGGTCCGCAAGGTGCCCGCCACGAATCCCGCCGTTCCCAGTATGAAAAAAATCCAAAGGTTCTTCAGGAGAGCCTTCAGCACGGGCCGCCATTCCGTGGCGACGAACAAGGGGCGATGATCCGGAGACATGGGCTGGATTCTCAGCTTCCAAAGGTGCATCGAGAAAGCTCGTGTTAGACGGGGAGTTCATCGCTGCCCGCAAGGGAGATTTACAATCGTGCAGTCGACGATAATGTGGTTTTCAGCGAATTGGAGGTGCGGCAAGTCGAAAAAAGGAAGTTTGCCAAAATTTTGGAAACGCGAAGAAGGACATCTATATTTAACCCGCAGTAAACCCTGAGGTCGCATTGCGTCCGAGGGGTTGCTGTATCTGAAGTCGATACGTCGGCGGAGGATCCTCACCAGAATTGTTCTAACCAAACCTTTTCGACCATGTTACTTGACAAGTGTTGTAGGAGAGCACTCGCGCTAGCGCCGCTTCTCTTTTTGCTCCCCTTGCTAGGGGTGGCACAGGCTCCGGAATGCGCCGGGACCGTGCAGTACACCGTGACCCTCGGTGGGGGGTCGTTTGCGGATGAACGGGGCTACAAAATTGTAGACTCGAACGGCGCTACTGTTTACTCCACGGGGGAACAGGGAGGCCCGATTTCACAGGGAGGGACAGGTTGTGTGGTGTCTGCGAACGCCGCAGCTACCGCCTTGGTCTCCTTGAATGCCGGCCAGACGTACACGGTAATCGGGTACGACTGTTATGGTGATGGTTGGAACAGC
>JBMTYE010000121.1:0-5552 GCA_049454255.1 Flavobacteriales bacterium | reverse complement strand
CAGCCGCGGAAACTTGAACTGAAAACTCAAACTAGCGGCACAGCCGCGGAAACTGAAAACGAGCGGCGCAGCCTCGTAAACTCAAACAATCTTCCCTTCCTTCCGCGCTTTGTCGGACATCCGCTTTTGGAGGCGCAGCCAGTAGGCGATGCCGCCGATGCCCAAAACGACTACCGCGGCGTTCATCGGATCGGCGATCGGAACCAGCAGGTTTTCAAAGGTCCAAACGATGAATTTGGCGAGCGGAGTGAGCAGTTCCTGAAGGTTCATATCCGGCGGTATTTTCGGGGCAAATTTAGCACCTCCACCGCGATTCTCCCCGGCCTGTGACACCATTCCTCGGTTTACTCCGCTCAAACCAGCCCGTTGCGTGGCTTGCCGTGCCTGTTGCGGTGGCCGCTTGGGCGGTGGTGGAGGCGGTTTCGGGCGGCAGTTTTGTCGGCATAGGAATTCAGACGGTGGGGGCGCTTGCCGCGGCAGGACTTGCGCATCGGCTTTACGGAGCCTACGGGTTTGTGCCGCGGGCGGACCCGATGGCGTCGGTGTTCCTCGCCCTGCTGGTGTGCGCGGCGCCGGAGGCGGGGTCGACGGTGGAGGCCGTGCGCTCGCTTGCCGCGCTCATCGCCCTGCTCGGTTGCGGCGACCAGGTGCTGCGGATGCACCGCCAGCCGAGTACAAGCGGCATCGCGTTCCGCGCGGGGGTGCTCGCCGGTTGCGCAGCCGTGCTGGAACCTGCGACGGTGGGGGGGATTGCCGCGTTGTACGCGGCCCAAACCCTTGCCCGACCCTTCAGCATCCGGGAATGGCTGATGGCGGGCATCGGCGCAGTTTGGCCGATGGCGCTCGCCACGGGCGCCACCGCCGTGCGTGCCGCCCTCGCCGGCGCCTCCGGTCCGGACCTCGCGACTGCCGTCCGTAGCCAGTGGATGCCGGTCGGGCCCGACCGGTGGGCACGGGCCGGTGCGCTGTCGGCGGACATCGGCCTGGCCTCGGCCGGCGCGGGCCTCGCGGTCCTGGCGCTGGGAGGGTGGGTCCGGGTGCTGTCCGCGCGGCGGGCAGGCGGACTCCGGGCAGAATCGACCCGCCTCCACCTCTTCGTCTTCTCCCTCGTGGCCGCGGTCGGGGTAGCGGTGTGGCCCTGGGGTGCAGGGACCATGCACCTATGGAACATCGCCGCCGTGGGGTGCGCCTTCGGTCTCGCCGGCGGGGCGCCTGAAGTTCGCCACGTAGGCCGGGCCGAACGCGTGCTCTGGTGGCTGGGCGGCGCGCTGCTGGCGATGGCGGTTTTTGCCCACTAGCTGCGGAGTCCACGCGGTTTGCCCGAACTTGCAGCCATGAAAATCGGAGTTGTCACCTTTCCCGGGTCGAACTGCGACCGCGACATGGTCCATGCCCTTTCGGAAGGCCTCGGAGTTCACGTCATCTCGCTGTGGCACAAGGACCGCGACCTGCAGGGGGTCGATGCGGTCGTGTTGCCGGGAGGGTTCAGCTACGGAGACTATTTGCGCAGTGGCGCCATTGCCCGCTTTTCACCCATCATGGAATCCGTTTCGGCCCATGCGGCGCGGGGCGGCTGCGTGCTCGGCGTGTGCATTGGCTTCCAAATCCTGTGCGAAGCCGGCCTGCTCCCTGGAGCGCTTCGGCACAACGAAAGCCGCCGGTTCATCTGCCGCAACGTGCACATCCTGCCCGTCTCCCGGACAGCACCTCTGACCGCTGAACTCGATCCCGAGCAGCCCCTGTGCATCCCGATCGCCCACGGCGAGGGCAACTACACCGTGGACGCCGACGGCCTCAAGGCCCTCGAAGACGGCGACCAGGTGCTGTTCCGGTACTGCGACGAGGCAGGTGAGATCCAACCGTGGACAAATCCGAACGGTTCCATGGCCCACATCGCCGGGGTGAGCAACGCCTCGCACACGGTATTTGGGATGATGCCCCATCCGGAGCGCGCCGCCAACGCGGATCTTGCGAACACCGACGGACTCGGAATCCTGAAGGGTCTGTTGTCGTGGGTGACTGCATGAGCAGCCCCGACGCAACGGCCCGATTGAACCCCACCACATGCCCTCGTGTTGTGCTAGGGCGTGTTTTTAAGAAGATGCCATGAAATCGTATCCCGCCGGCCCGTTGCTCTCCCGCATCCACGAACCTGCAGACCTGCGGGAGCAGTTTTCGCACGAGGATTTGCGGGCGATTTCCGATGAACTGCGCACGTTCATAGTGGACGTGGTTTCTGAAAAAGGCGGGCACTTCGGGGCCAGTCTCGGGGTAGTGGAACTGACAGTGGCGCTGCATTACGTGTTCAATACACCGGACGACCGCATCGTTTGGGACGTGGGCCACCAGGCCTACGGCCACAAAATCCTGACCGGACGACGGGAGGTTTTTCATACAAACCGAGTCCACAAAGGCATTTCCGGCTTTCCGAAGCGCAGCGAAAGCCCTTACGACACCTTCGGAGTGGGCCACAGCTCGACGAGCATTTCCGCCGCGCTCGGCATGGCCGTCGGCAGCAAGCGCATGGGCATCCCGAAGCGGCAACACATCGCGGTCATCGGGGACGGTGCCATGACTGCAGGTCTGGCATTTGAGGGCATGAACCACGGCGGGGTCGAGGACACGGACATGCTCATCGTGCTGAACGACAACTGCATGTCCATCGACCCGAACGTGGGTGCGCTCAAGGAGTACCTGACGGACATCACGACGAGCCCGACGTACAACCGGGTGAAGGATGAGGTCTGGCACTTGCTGGGCCGGATTTCGAAGTTTGGGCCGAACGCGCAGGCCATCGCGGCGAAGGTGGAACATGCGGTCAAGTCGGCGATGCTCAAGCAATCGAATCTGTTTGAGTCGCTGAATTTCAGATACTTCGGGCCTGTCGATGGCCACGACGTGGAGCATTTGGCGCGCATCCTTGAGGACCTGAAGGACATCCCCGGGCCCAAGTTGCTGCACTGTGTGACGGTGAAGGGGAAGGGCTACGCGCCGGCCGAAAGCGGCAGCCCCACCACCTGGCACGCGCCCGGCCTGTTCGACAAAGAGACCGGCGAAATTCTCAAGTCGCCTGCCAGCCGGCCGACGCCGCCCAAATTCCAGGACGTCTTCGGCGAAACCATCGTCGAGCTCGCCGAAAGCGACCACCGCGTCGTCGGCGTGACGCCCGCCATGCCCACGGGCTGCTCGCTCAAGCTCATGCTCGACACGATGCCCGGTCGCGCGTTCGACGTCGGAATCGCTGAGCAACATGCCGTTACGTTCAGCGCAGGGATGGCGTGCGAAGGCCTCGTGCCGTTCTGCAACATCTACTCGAGCTTCATGCAACGGGCCTACGACCAGGTCATCCACGACGTGGCCCTGCAAAACTTGCACGTGATCTTCTGCCTCGACCGCGGCGGGTTAGCGGGAGCAGACGGGCCGACGCACCACGGCGCGTACGATTTGGCCTACATGCGCTGCATCCCGAACCTCGTGGTGGCCGCGCCCATGGACGAGGTCGAGCTGCGGAACATGATGTACACGGCGTCCCAAGTGCATGCGGGCCCCTTCTCCATCCGGTATCCTCGCGGCGAAGGCTCCATCGTAAACTGGCGCCAACCCTTCAGCGCGATTCCCGTCGGACGGGGCCGCAAACTGCGCGACGGCGTCGATCTGGCCATTCTGTCCATCGGGGCCATCGGCACCGAAGCGGCGGCGGCGGCGAACGACCTAGCCGCACGCGGGATTTCTGCCGCACACTACGACATGCGTTTCGCAAAACCGCTCGATGAAGTGATGCTCCATGAGGTGTTTACCAAATTCGACGCCATCATCACCCTCGAGGACGGCTGTGTGACCGGTGGCTTCGGCTCCGCCGTGCTCGAGTTCATGGGCGACCGGGGCTACTCGGCCCAGGTGAAGCGCCTCGGCATTCCCGACCGCTACATCGAGCACGGATCCCAAAAGGAGCTCTACGCCGAATGCGGGTACGATGCCGCAGCTGTGGTGGCGACGGCCGAAGGACTCGTGGCGCGGGTCGAACGGGCTGCACCGCGCTGGGCATGACCGACGGCATCGTCAATCGGGTCGAGGCCAGCGGCATCGTCCAGCTCGACACCGCTGCGTATACACGGGTTCCCGCCGTGGTCGGGTTTGATTTGGCCGACCACCTCGAGGGCGGGTTCATCTTGCGGGAGGCCCCGTTCCGTGAGGCCTTGCGCGGCCTGCCCCGAATGGACGGAACGACGGTGGCGCTGTTCTGCAGCGCCGATGCGGTGGTTCCGGACTGGGCCTGGATGCTCGCCGCCGTCACCCTGCACGACCGGGGGGCGCAGGTGCATACCGGCCGGCCTGAGGCGGTGCGGCAGGCGCTGGTGCTAGCCGCCATCGATGCGGCGGACCTCGAGCCGCTGCGGGGCGCGCGGGTGGTCATCAAAGGGTGCGCGGATGCAGGCGGTTCCGAGGCACTCGCCCGGTGGGCCCTCCGGCTCGCACCTGTGGTCGCCTCGTTGATGTTCGGCGAACCGTGCAGCACGGTTCCCATCCTGAAGGCCGGTCGCACCTGAAAGGCGGTACCTTCGAGGGCCATGACCCTCACGCCTGCTTCTGAGCGCAAGCTCTTTCTGCTCGACGCGTATGCCTTGATTTTCCGGGCCTACTACGCCTTCATCAAGAATCCGAGAGTGAACTCGAAGGGGTTCAACACGAGCGCTGTGTTCGGATTCACCACCGCTCTTCTCGAGGTCCTGCGCAACGAGCGTCCATCGCACATCGCCGTAGTGTTTGATGCCCCGGGCGACACCTTCCGCACGGAGATGTATCCCGCGTACAAAGCGAACCGGGACGAAACCCCGGAAGACATCCGCAGATCCGTTCCATGGATCATGAAGCTCCTCGAAGCCCTCGATGTACCGGTGCTGATGGCCGAAGGGTTCGAAGCCGATGACCTCATCGGCTGTGTGGCCCACCGCGCTGCGGCGGAAGGCTTCGATGTGTACATGATGACCCCGGACAAGGACTTCGGACAGCTCGTCACCGACCGGGTGCGTATCTACAAACCGGGAAAAGGGGGAGGTGACGCCGAAGTTCTAGGGCCGGCCGAGGTGTGCGCTCGCTTCGGCATCGACCGCCCGGAGCAGGTCATCGACTTGCTGGGCCTGATGGGCGATAGCGTGGACAACATCCCGGGCATCCCCGGAGTAGGCCCGAAAACTGCAGCCGAGTACCTCCGCACCTACGGCAGCATCGAAGGCCTCATCGCTCACGCCCACGAACTCAAAGGAAAGGCCCGGGAACGGGTGGAGCAGCACGCCGATCTCGCACGGCTTTCTCGCGAACTCGCCACCATCCGCCTCGACGTCCCGTGCGACATCCCCTACGACCAAATGGCCGTCGGAACTCCCCACTCCGACCAGGTCCGCGAAGTCATGGAGGAACTGGAATTCCGAACCTTGCTGCAGCGCGTCACCACCGAATTCTTCCCCTCAACCTCAACCTCAACCTCAACCTCAACCTCCCCCTCCCCCTCCCCCAACGGCCAACTCGACCTCTTCGCCCCCTCAACCCCAATC
>JBMTYE010000120.1:0-5596 GCA_049454255.1 Flavobacteriales bacterium | reverse complement strand
AATGGTCTGCTTGAGGATTCCATAGCCTGCGGGCAAGTCAGCGTGCAAACCATGAATGGTAATGCTGCCGCTCGTACCCCCGTTGTATACGTTCCAGCCGTATTCGCTCGGCCCGTAGGTGTAGTGGGGATAGACACCGGACGGTTGGGCAGGAAAATTCGCAAGCACTGTTCCGCCGGCGAGGTGCTGGAAGCCTCCGCCCAGAATCACCTGATTCGCAGGAGCAGACCAACCCCCAGCCCCAGTGGAGCTGTACCCGGCGATGGTCTGCTGGAAACTACTGTAGTTCGATAGCGGAGCTTGCGAGATGAGGTTGCCGAGGAAGAGGAGGAGCAACGCCACCACTGAAGTGAGACGAAACTGCGTTAACCGAACATTCGGTGCGGCTTTGCAATTGCTGAGCTCTTGAGGAGTAGGGCACCCAGCATGACTCGGACTGGAGTGCAAGTTCATGGTTCGCATGGTCGGATTCATTTGGTTTCAGTGGGAAGGAGCTCGCTCCAAATCCCAGTTCTAGGACGAACTGGCCTTTTTCGACGATTAATGCTCATTTAGTTACCCCAAATGAAGCGCATGGAGCTTGCATTTTGAATATCACATGTTAGAATCCACGTATTTAATATGAACTATCAAGCAATTTGACACAATAAAAGATGTCAAATCCGCTATGCAACCTAAAATATCTCATGTAAACCCAATAAAATCACGCATAAGGTGATTCAAATGATAGAATACATGCCGTTTAATGAAACAATTGGTTAAGTCGTTTTTTTAGCCAAAACAAAACTTAACGAAAAATGATTCATAAATCAGGGGTGACATTTTATCTTAATGCAAAATTCTTATTTCTGTTCTGGACTTATGTTTGATTTGCTCTTGACAACCCTGACCCTGCAAATGGTTCTGGTATGGATTTACCACAACCGGGGTCGTTTCAGACCGCAAGCAACAGCGCATCTCGAAATTCCTCCGGTTGAGGGCAGTGATGCTGTTGCACGAATTCGCGAGGCCATCCGGGGCAATTTGGAGGCTGAGGCGGGCAGGGTCGCCTTTGCCCAGTGGTTAGCTTGGAAAGGCACTCAACATGCGCGGCTTGAAGCGAATATTCCTCAGCTCGACCGGTTAAAAGGGGTGGAACGGGAGTTAGTGCACCTCACGCTGCAAGGCATGACGCCGAAGGAGATTGCACGCTTCAAAGGAGTTTCTGGGTTTCACATCTATAATGTGCGATCGAAGGTGCGTCGGAAACTCGAGGTTCCAGAAAACATGGAATTAGAGGATTTCCTTCGTGCAGGGAACGCAAAAAATATTGAAAATCAGTCATTTGATCCCCCTGAAAAATTTCTTCCCGATCAATTAAACTAAATAAAACTACTCGAAGTGCTTTTGTTTAGCGAATTCTCTTGGGCGATTCGTGGCGTATTGCTTGTGCTCTTTGCACTTGCAGCGGCGAATTTGCTCGGCGTGCGGTTCACGCGTCGTCGCCAAACCGTCCAACCGATGCGGTCCATCGCGGTTCAGCCGAAGGGACTTGAGGAGGAAGTAGAAGCGGTGGAATCGGTACTCGCTAAGCACGCACGGGGAGAAGCCGTATCGGCAGAAGAACGGGACCAAGCGTTGATGGCCCTCGACAGGTTGCACCACAGGCTCGAGGGCACGCGAAAGGAGGAGGTGAAGCGCTACATCGAGAGCGGTTTAGAGCTGTCCAAATCCGAAAGGGAAGTGTTGAAATTGATGCGTGAAGGCCACACCCCCCAGCGCATCGCGCGTATTTTAGGGTGTTCGTTGTCACGCATTTACAAGGCGCGATCAGGGCTTCGCGTGAAGTTGAACGTCCCCGAAGGCATGGGGCTTCAGGACTACCTTCGGAGCCTTCCGGATTGAGCTGCCGCGCGGCTCGCGTACATTTGAAAAAAGCGCGCCGCGTGATGAAGCTCCTCTGGTCGGCCCTCGGGGTATTTGTTGGGCTTTTTGCACTGCCTGCGGCAGGCCAAATCGTCCTCAACGAAGGCTCGAACCGCAATTTCAATACCATCCTGGACGAAGACGGTGACGCGCCGGATTGGGTAGAGCTCTACAATGCCGGCCCGGCCCCGGTCGATTTGAACGGGTGGCGGCTGACGGACCTGGAAGGGGAGTTGCCGCCCGGCGAGGGGTGGGCTTTCGGGCCGTATGTGCTGGCTCCTGGGGCGCACGTGCTGGTATTTTGCAGTGGGAAGAACCGGCAATCGGAGGGGGCCGTCACGCCCGGCGCCCACGTGACGAACTATGCTCCGACGACGGGATGGAACGAGCATGTGTTCGATGCGCCGTTCGTTTGGGACGGCGTGTCGGATCTGGTGGTCAATACGTGCTCGTACAGCGATGCCGGGTACATCACGAACGCGGTGTTTGAGCAAACGACCACGCCGTACA
The DNA here is from genome assembly GCA_049454255.1 of Flavobacteriales bacterium. Lineage (GTDB taxonomy): Bacteria > Bacteroidota > Bacteroidia > Flavobacteriales_D > Sanyastnellaceae > CAMCYM01. The sequence continues at coordinate 3,181 of JBMTYE010000120.1, read as the reverse complement.
CCTCCTCCACGGTCGCATTTATCGATGGAAATGCCTCTGCTTGCGGGGCCACTACGGGCGAAACCCACGGCATGCGGCCGCGCATCCAGTTGAACGGGATTCCGGTAGGGAATTTCACGGCGTCGAACGGAACCACATGGTATCCAGCGCCTTATGGGAATTGGTACTGGTGTGCTCGGAACCAAATGCTCTACCGAGCAGAAGAGCTCACCGCAGCAGGCCTGTCCGCCGGTCCGCTCACTTCGCTCGGTTGGAACGTGACCTACACGGATGCGGTCACCTACACCTACGTGGACATCGCGCTCAAGCAGGTCACGGGCCCGGAAAGCGCACTCACAGGAACCTTCCTCCCCCTCGGCGGCATTCCGTTCCACGCGGATTTCAGCATTGACTCCGGGGGCGAGGTCGTTCGACTCCTGAACCCTGCAGGAACGCAAGTCGCCTCGCTCGCGGTCGCCTCGCCGTCCACCGGTGCATCGCGGGGTGGATTGCCGGACGGCTCGGGCGGAGCGCTGCTGCTCGCACCGCCGACTCCCGGATTGCCTAACGGATCTGCGCAGGCCTTCGCAGGTGTGTCTCCCGAGCCGGTGTGGTCGTTGCCTTCTGGGGTCTATCCATCGGTCACCTCGACTTCCCTCGCCGGGACTCCGGGCTGTGTGACGCGGTTCACTACCGACGGCCACGAGCCGGAAGAGGAGTCGCCGCAGTATGAAGGCCAAACGCTTCCCGTGGTAACCTCGAAGTCCTTTCGGGCCAAAACATGGTGCCCCGGTCTGCTCCCGAGCAACATCGCCTCGGCATCGTACCTCATCAACGTGAACCACTCCACGCCGGTGGTGGCAGTGGCCATCGATCCGGACCACCTCTACGGCGGGTCGGGCATCTTCGACCAGTGGTGGCTCGACGACGAGCGGTTCGCTGACGTGGCCTACTTCACGGAAGGCACGGGACATCCGCTGCTGTTCACCCGGCCGGCCGCGATGCAAATCGACGGCGGTGCAGGCGGAAGCCGGTCACATCCGCAGCACAGCTTCCGTTTGGAACTCGCGACGGGCGCCCTCGGGGGCGCTCCGGCGGAGTTTCCCTTGCTCCCCATCCGCCCAGAACGCGACCGGTACTCGAAGCTGTATTTCCGCAACGGCAGCAACCAGTGGCTCACCCTGCCGTTCAAGGATGCGGCGCTCGTGGAGCTGATGGCGTTCGAGACGAACGGCTACGGCTCGGGCATGCGGCCTGCTTCGGTGTACCTGAACGGCGAGTACTTCGGGGTGTATGAGATGCGCGAAAAGATCGACGAGGAGTTCTTTGAGGAGCACGACGGCGCGACGGCCGGGACGATGGATATTCTCACGGTAAGTTATTGGTATGGAGGGACGTTGCGGGCGAATGCAGGGGAGGCGCAGGACTATTGGGATTCGTGGGCCGCGTACACGGCGCTCGATCCGGGGGCGCCGGGGTTTTTGGAGGCAGCGGATGCGGTGTACGATTTGGACTACCTAAGCGACTACATCATCGGGGAGACGTGGGTTGCGAACGTCGACTGGCCCTACAACAACATCAAGCTGTACCGCTCGGATGCGACCGACGACCGCTGGCGCTTTGCGACCATTGATCTCGAGCTGTCGCTCGCGCCTGGCGGCTGGACGGACTGCAATTCAAACGGTCTCGCCCACGCGCTCGCCCAAGGTGAAGGCGCCCCGTTTACCGGTGCGTGGCAACGCGCGCTCAGCAATCCGACGTACCGCCATAGTTTCATCAACCGGTATGCAGACGTCATGAACACGGCCTACCGCCCGGATCGCCTGCTTGAAGTGGCTGACAACCAATTCAATGCGTGGGTAGTCGAGATGCCGCGCGAGTATGGCCGCTGGGCAGATCCTAACAACGTCGAGGGCTGGATGGACGGGTTCATCGCGAACCACGCAGCATTTACCGGCGATTTGCTGTGCAAGTCCGAGTCGGCCTGGTCGCATGTGCGCGATGCGTTCGGGCTGTCGCCGACGTTCGGTCTGACGCTGGCTTCGGATCCACCGGGCGCGGGTCTCGTTCGGGTGAACACGATCGTGCCGGAGCCGTTGCCGTGGGATGGGCGCTACTTCCGCAACCACGCGATCGAACTGGAGGCGCTCGCCTTGCCGGGCTACCAGTTCATGTTTTGGGAGCCCAACCCACTCATCGCGAACCTACAATCTCCGGTGTGGCAGGGGGAGATTTCGGCTGGCGCGGCCAGCTTCACGGCGGTCTTCGCCCCCTCCTCCACGGACGTCGTTTCTCCCGAATCCGCTGCTCTGCCCACGGTTTTATCGGCGTCCCCGAACCCCACTGCCGCCGATCGCGGCACGGTCCTGCATGCGCCGGCCCGCCGCATCGCCGCTTGGTCCCTCCACGATGCCCAAGGCCAGCTCACCCGATCCGGCCGGCCCGAGGTCTCCGCCGAACGCCTTCCCCTCGACCTCAACGGTCTGGCCCCCGGGCTCTACTTCGTCCGGGTCACCTACCTCGACGGCGGAGTGGGAGGGGTGAAGGTGGTGGTGGGTTGAGGTTGAGGTTGAGGTCGAGAACGAGGTTGAGAACAAAAGGGAGGTCCCTCCTGAAAACTCGAACTCCAACTAAAACTCAAACTAGCCGCGCAGCGGCGAAAAACTCAAACTAGCGGCGAAGCCGCGAAAACTGAAATCCTCGAGAACGAGAGTAACTTTGATAGCATCATATGATAGCATCAATGAAGCCGCCTTTTGAGATTACGCCGGACATCATTTCACGTGTAAGCTCTATTTCTCAGAAGATTGGAGAGGCCCACGGATTCTACCTGAACCGTCCGTCACCGCAATTGCGCAAGGAGAATCGCATTAAAACGATTCATTCGTCGTTGCACATCGAAGGCAACACCCTCACGCAAGAACACATCACGGCAATTCTTGAGAATCAGCGGGTCATCGGGCCGGCAAAAGATATCCGTGAGGTTGTCAATGCCCTGCGCGTTTACGATCAGCTCGACGGACTAGTACCCACCTCTGAACGTTCTTTCTTGCACGCGCACAAGGTGCTGATGGAAGGCCTGGTACTGGATGCTGGAGCCTACAGAAAGGGGGGGGTAGGGATCATGAAGGGGTCATCCGTTGCGCACGTCGCGCCCCCAAATGAAGGAGATTGACCGTTTGGACTACTATACAACCCTCGG
>JBMTYE010000119.1:0-5619 GCA_049454255.1 Flavobacteriales bacterium | reverse complement strand
TCATCTTCACCCCCTCCCCGCGAGCGCATCCGCGACCGCGTTCGCAAACGCGCTGAGGCCAAGTCCGTGCCTGCGACCACCGAAGTGCAGCCATCTCGCGCACCGTCGGAATCCCCGGCGCCGACCGAAGGAGAGCAACCCCGCAAAAGCAGAGGACGACGTGGACCGCGTTCAAAGCCTACCTCCGATTCACCGGCACCAGAAGCCGAAAGCTGACCGATTTTCGGGGTATCTTCGCGCGTGATGGCGCGGATTGAAGCGGATTTCGAAGATGCCTGTGATTTCCACCTCATCGGGGTGTCGAGCCACGTGGGGCCACATCGTTTGGGGTGGGATTTGAACCGCACCTTCGGTTGGGATTTGGGTCACTTTCTGGACTGGAAGGTGGACCAAAAGGAGGGCCATTCCTTCCACACCATTTACCGGCACTTCGACGAACCCACGTGCTCAAAGGTCTATTTCATTTGCAACCGAACACCTTCCGGGGTGTTCGCTCCGGGAGTGGCTCAGCTCGATTATTTGCTGACTTTGCCCATCGATTCGTTCATGCTTGAACCGATGCTGCTTGCCCTTAGAGCGTTAACCAGTGTTTCGGTTGCAGCGGAAATCGACCCGATGGGATCTGGGGCGCTCGACCTTTTAGCCATCCTTGATGTGACCGAAACTGAACAAGCGAATTCCCTCCAGACCGAACGATGAAACGTACAAAGATTGTGGCCACGATGGGGCCCGCCTCCTGCACGCCGGAAAAGCTGACTACCTTGATACAGGAGGGATTGAATGTAGCGCGCCTCAATTTTTCACACGGGGACCACGCGATGCACGAAGAAACCATCCGGACCATCCGTGCAGTGGACGAAGCGTTGGGTACCCACACCGCTATTTTGGCTGATTTGCAAGGGCCAAAACTGCGGATCGGGGATATCGAAGGGGGCTCCATCGAGCTGCACTCGGGGGAAACGTTAGAAATCCGAACGGGCCGGGAAATCGGACAACCTGGTCGCGTTTACACCACCTATTTTGCCTTTGCCCAGGACGTCAAGCCGGGTGAACGGGTGCTTCTTGATGACGGGAAAATTGAGCTCAAGGTGCGGGAGTCGAACGGCGTCGACGCCGTTACCTGCGAGGTAATCCACGGCGGAATGCTGAAGCCCCGCAAGGGAATCAACTTGCCGCAGACCGCCGTTTCGTTGCCGTGCATCACCGAAAAGGACGCGGCTGATTTGGCGTTCGCGCTCGAACACGAGGTGGATTGGATCGGACTTTCGTTCGTGCGCAAGGCCTCGGACATCGCGGAACTGCGCGAACGCATCCGAGCCACCGGCAAGCACGCACGCATCGTGGCGAAAATCGAAAAACCGGAAGCCCTCGGAGAACTCGATGGCATACTGGCGGCGACCGATGCCGTGATGGTGGCGCGAGGGGATTTGGGCGTGGAAATTCCCATGCAGCAGGTGCCTTTGGTCCAAAAAGACATCGTACGCCGCTGCATGGAGCATGCAAAGCCCGTCATCGTGGCGACCCAAATGATGGAGTCCATGATCGAGAACCCGGTTCCGACACGGGCCGAGGTGAATGACGTCGCGAACGCGGTACTCGACGGTGCGGACGCCGTGATGCTCAGCGCAGAAACCAGCGTCGGTGCGTATCCGGTGGAGGCGGTGCGGGCCATGTGCCGCATCCTCGAGTCCGTCGAAGAACACGACGCCATGTACCACCACGAGCGGCCGCCTATCAGCCCGGACGAGGACCGGTTCATCAGCGATTCGATGTGCTACAATGCCTGCCGTTTGGCCAAGCGGGTGAGTGCGCGCGCTATTGTTACGATGACCTTCTCGGGCTACACCGCGATGCAGGTGTCCAGCCAGCGACCGAAGGCCCACATCTATGTGTTCACCAGCAACCGGAAAATCATCGGTCAACTGAGCCTCGTCTGGGGCGTCACCGCGTATCCCTACCTGAAAATGGTATCCACGGACCACACCATCGCCGACATCAAGTACGTCTTGATGAAGAACGGCCATGTGGATCGGGGCGACTTTGTCATCCATTTAGCGAGCATGCCCATTGCGGATGCGGGCACGACGAACATGGTCAAACTGTCCCGCGTCTGACGGGGACTCCTGCTAACTGATTCCAGTAAATCACGATGGAACAGCGATTTCCAGAAAGGCCTTCCGGTGATTTGGCCGCAGTATCGGAGGAAATGCTCGGGGTTTGGGACGCGGAGGAGACCTTTCGGTTGAGCGTCGAAAGCCGTCCAGCGGACCGGCCTTTTGTGTTCTACGAAGGCCCCCCGTCAGCAAATGGAGTTCCGGGTATCCACCACGTCATGGCTCGGACGCTCAAAGACCTCTTCTGCCGATACAAAACGCTGCAGGGCTTCCGGGTTGAGCGCAAGGCCGGGTGGGATACGCACGGTCTTCCCATCGAACTCGGTGTGGAGAAAGAACTGGGCATCACGAAAGAAGACATCGGTCATCGGATTACCGTCGAGGCGTACAACGCGGCTTGCCGGGAAGCGGTCATGCGGTATACCGGTGTTTGGAACGACTTGACCCGGAAAATGGGCTACTGGGTGGATATGGAGCACCCGTATGTCACCTATGAGAACACCTACATCGAGAGCGTTTGGTGGCTCATCTCGCGCCTGCATGCGGGGGATATGCTCTACAAGGGGTACACCATTCAGCCGTACAGTCCCGCTGCCGGGACCGGATTGAGCTCCCACGAACTCAACCAACCGGGGTGCTACCGCGAGGTAAAGGACACGTCCGTCGTGGCCCAATTCCGGGCACTGCCCGAATGTGCGGACCGGATCCGTCTGCATGCAGGGCCGCAAGTGGCGGAGGCCGTGGCCCATCTACCCGTGGATTTTTTAGCCTGGACGACGACGCCATGGACGCTGCCGTCGAACACCGCACTCACCGTCGGCCCCGCGATTGTGTACGCACTAGTGCGCACGGCGAACCGCTACACCGGCGAAGAGGTCCTGGTCGTATGCGCCGAGGCGCGTTTAGGCGCCTACTTCGGCGCCAAAGGAGCACCGGACCACGAAGTCTTAGCAACCCTCAGCGGGGCCGAACTGTGTGGCGCGCGCTACGAACAGCTGCTTGAGTGGGCACAGCCCATGGATGGCGTTTCCGAGGCGTTCCGGGTGATTCCAGGCGATTTCGTCACGACGGAAGACGGAACAGGCATCGTGCACACGGCACCGACCTTCGGTGCGGATGACGCCCGGGCAGCAGCGGCAGCGGGTGTCCCTCCGATGCTGGTGGACGACGGAACTGGACGCGGCGTGCCGCTGGTCGATTTGCAGGGTCGTTTCCGGGTCGGGCCACTGGCTGGCCGGTTCGTCAAGCCAGACTACGAGCCAGAACAACGGGACGGCGACGAACGGAACGTCGATGTGGAAATCGCCATCGGCCTGAAAGAGCGCGGCCGGGCCTTCCTCGTCGAGAAATACGCCCACAGCTATCCGCATTGCTGGCGCACCGACAAGCCGGTGCTGTACTACCCGCTTGACGCTTGGTTCATCCGGGCCTCCGCGGCACGGGAGCGGATGCAGGAGCTCAATGCCACCATCCAATGGAAGCCCGAAAGCACCGGTTCCGGGCGGTTCGGAAAGTGGCTCGAAAACCTGAACGACTGGAATCTCAGCCGGAGCCGCTACTGGGGGATCCCGATCCCCATTTGGCGGACGGAGGACGGAACCCACGAGCGGTGCATCTCCTCGGTCGAAGAACTCCAGTCTGCGTGCGCAGAAGCCGTGGAGGCCGGACTGATGCACGAAAATCCCTTCGCCACCTTCGTTCCCGGGGATTTCAGCACTGCGAATTACCAGGCCTTCGACCTGCACAAACACGTTGTGGACCGCATCGTCCTGCGGGCGCCCGATGGCCGGCCGATGCGCCGCGAGCCCGACCTGATCGATGTGTGGTTCGACAGCGGAGCCATGCCCTACGCACAGTGGCACTATCCGTTTGAGAATCAGGATAAAATTGACAAGGGCCTCGCATTTCCTGCGGATTTTATCGCCGAGGGGGTGGACCAAACCCGAGGCTGGTTCTACACCCTGCACGCCATCGCTACCCTGGTCTTCGACCGGGTCGCCTACCGCAACGTCATTTCGAACGGTCTGGTCCTCGACAAGAACGGCCAAAAGATGTCGAAGCGGCTCGGCAACGCCGTTGATCCATTCACCACTCTCGCGACCTATGGCCCCGATGCCACACGGTGGTACATGATGGCAAACGCCGCACCGTGGGACAACCTGCGCTTCGACCCAGCCGGCATCGAAGAGGTCACGCGGCGCTTCTTCGGTACCCTGCATAACACCTATTCGTTCCTCGCACTCTACGCGAACATCGATGGATTCGATGGCTCAGGCCCAGAAGTGCCATTTGCACAACGTCCAGAACTTGACCGGTGGATCCTCTCGCGGCTGAACTCCTTGAGTGCCGAGGTCGAACACGCCCTCGACAGCTACGAGCCGACACGGGCGGCGCGCGCCATCCAGGAATTCGTCGTGGACGACCTCTCGAATTGGCATGTCCGGTTGAGCCGGAGGCGGTTTTGGAAGGAGGCCGATGGAGTCGACAAGCGATCGGCGTACGCCACCCTGCATACCTGCCTCCGCACCGTCGCGGTGCTCGCCTCGCCCATCGCACCCTTCGCCATGGACCGGTTGTTCCGCGACCTGGAGGCGGGCGTGGGCCGTGCAACTGGATCTGTCCACCTAGCCACCTTCCCGGCATCAGACTCCTCCTGCATCGATGCGGAACTCGAGGCCCGGATGGGAATGGCCCAGCGCTGCGTTTCGCTTGCACTCAGCCTGCGCAAGCGCGAAAAAATTCGGGTCAGACAGCCGCTGCGCCGCATGCTCGTCCCCGTTGCCGACGCGGCTACGGAAGCACGGTGGCTCGCAGTTCGCGATGTCGTGCTGTCCGAATTGAATATCAAATCGCTCGAGTTTCTTCGGGAAGGGGACAGCACAGCAGCGGTGACCCTCGTGCGGCGGGCGAAGGCCGATTTCAAGGTCCTCGGGCCGCGCATGGGCACGCGGATGAAGGCCGTGGCTGCTGCGGTTGCAGCTCTGGCCCCTGACGCCGTCGCCGCGTTCGAGCGTGCCGGACACGTGACCCTCGAGGTCGACGGAATGCAAGAGACCATTGCACTCCACGAAGTCCTGCTCACGACCGATGATATTCCCGGGTGGTGTGTCGCTTCGGAACACGGGCTCACCGTCGCACTCGACCTCACGCTTGACGACGCGCTCAAAGCTGAAGGATTGACCCGAGAGCTCGTCAATCGCGTCCAAAATCTGCGCAAAGACCGGGGTCTTGAGGTCACGGACCGCATTGCGTTGACCGTCGAAGCCGATGGCCCAGTTCGGACTGCGCTCGAGCAGAATTTGGACTATCTTCGCGCGGAAACGCTGGCGGAAGACGTGGCCTGGAGGGCCGTAGAATCTGCTGAAAACGTGGAACTTGTGGAAGGCACGAGCGTGAAGATCGACCTTCGCCCCCTCTGAAAACCCCCATGGCAGAAATCCGCTACTCCGACACCGACCTCGAGGAATTCGAGGCGCTGATCAAGGAAAAACTCGCTGTCGCGAAG
>JBMTYE010000118.1:0-5686 GCA_049454255.1 Flavobacteriales bacterium | reverse complement strand
CCTACCAGGGTCCGGACGGCAGCGACTACCAGTATTTCCCTCCGTGGTCCTCGACCCAGCGGGTCTATGCGCTGCAAACGAACCGGTCGGAGGACGATTATTCGGCCATCGCGCGGCTCGCGAGCGTGCTCTACCTCACGCCAGACGCGAACCTGCCGTGTGCCCTTGAGGAAGTGTTCGATGTCCAACTCTACCTGCGCACGGCAGCAGCGGAAATCCTCGCGGGCCACTGGGACAACTACATCGGCAACCGCAACAACTTCTACCTCTACGAGCGTCCATCGGATGGGCGGATCGCCTACCTCGCTTACGACGTGGACAACAGCCTGGGGATCGAGTGGGGCGGGAACTGGGTGAACGCGGACCCGTTCGCGTGGACCTCGGAGAACCGGCCGCTGTACACGCGGTTGATGGACATTCCGCAGTACCGCGAGGATCTGGCGTGGCACATCCGGGACCTGCTCGAGGGGGCGTTCGCGGCGGAGGAGGTGGGCGCGGCAGCGGCGGCCCACGTGGCGCTGATTGCTCCAGCGGCGGAAACGGATGTGTTCCGGACGTACGATTACGGCTTTTCCTACGGCGATTTTTTAGAATCCGTCGACGAAGCGTGGGGGAACCACGTGGTGTGGGGGATTGCGGATTTTGCTGCCGTCCGCTCCTTTTGGGCGGACGTCCAAACCGAGGACGCCCCCGACGCGCCGCGCTCCCTCCTCGCCTGGGCCGAGGGCCCATCCCTCGACGGGGTGGTGCGGCTGCACGCCCAAGTCACCGGGCCGGCAACCGCTGTGGTAGCGGAAATCGATGGCGTGGAGGTGGGGTGCACGCAGGAAGCCCCCGGCATGTGGGCCTGCAGCGTTCCGGCTTCGTCGCCGTCGTCGCTCGTCCGGGTGGTGGCCGAGTTTCCGGGCGGCGTGGTGCGCCATTCCCCGTGCGACCCCGTGCGGGTGTGGACGGCCCCGGCGGAAACGCCGTTCGTGCTGCTCAACGAAGTCATGCCTCTGAACAACAGCTACATTTCAGATGCAACCGGCACCTACGGGGACTGGGTGGAGCTGTACAATCCGGGGCCGCAGCCGCGGTTCATCGGAAATGGCTACCTCACCGACCGCCTAGACCTGCCGCGGCGGTGGCGTCTGCCGAATGTGACGCTGAACGCGGGCGACCACCTGCTGCTGTGGTGCGACGACCGGCCCGAAGCCGGCCCGCTGCACGCCCCATTTGCACTCGATGCCGCGGGGGAAGGTCTGTACCTGCTGCTTGAAGAACTCGGGGCGTTGCGCATCCAAGACGCCTTCACGTGGGACGCCGCATTCCCGAATGTCTCTTGGGGCCGTTCTACCGACGGCGCTGCGGATTGGGTGGCATTCTCGGCCGGGGGCCTTCCTCCCACCCCCGACGGACCGAACGGAACGCCCGCGGGCATCGCCCGGCCGGGCTCCGCATGCACACCCGTCCTTCCGAATCCGGTGGCCGTAGGCACACCCGTCGCCTTGACCGGACCCGCACAGGTGGTGGCGATGACCGGGGCGGTGGTGTGGCGCAGCGATGCGCCCGAGGGGACCTGGACGCCCAGCGCACCGGGCGTCTATTTGGTCCACCGTGCGTCCTGTCCAGCGCCCGTTCGTGTCCTTGCACTCGCAGCTGGTGGACCGGGTTAGTGTACTTTGCACACTTTCGCAGGATCTCCCCTACCTTTTCCGCATTCAATTTCTCGTACCATGCGCATCCTTGCCTCCCTCGCTCTGCTACTGATAGCACCGCTCGTGGCGGCGCAAGTGGTTTGGACAGACCCGCCGTTTCCGACCGCAAACGACCAGGTGACGCTGTACTACAACGCCGGACTCGGCAACGGCGCCCTCGCCACAGTCATTCCCGTCTACATCCACACGGGAGTCATCACCAGTGCATCCGCTACCCCGAGCGACTGGCAACACGTCCAAACGAACTGGGGCCAGGCCGACCCTACTGCCGTCATGACGCCGCAAGGGGGCGGCATCCACACCTTCACCTTCGGCGGGCAGACCCTGGCGGATTACTACGGCATCGGCGCGAACGAAACCATCGAGCAGCTGGCCATGGTGTTCCGCAACGCCTCTGGCACGCTGGTCGGACGCAACGCCGACAACTCGGACATCTTCCTTCCGGTGTCCGACGGGACCTTCTCGGTGTCCTTCATCGCCCCCGAACTGGGCTATGCAGTGCTCGAGGTGGGCGAGTCGGTTACGCTCGAGGCCATCGCGTCGTCGGATGCTTCGCTTACCCTCGAAATCAATGGTGTAGAGGTGTCTGCCGCGAGCGGCCAAACCCTGAGCTTCCCCTTCACCGCCTCCGAACCGGGCACCTTCGTCTGCACGCTCACCGCCACCTCGGGCAGCATGACGGCCCAGGACGAAGTCACGGTCACCGTGTTGCCGGACTCCCCGCCGTCCGGTTGGGCTCCGGCCGGTACCCTCGACGGCATCACCTACACCAGCGCGACCTCCGTCCGGCTGCAGCTCTACGCGCCGGGCAAGGACTTTGTGTTCGTCACGGGCGACTTCAACGGGTGGCAGTTGACGGGCGACTACATGATGACCCGCACGCCGGATGGACAGCGGTTTTGGCTGGACATCCCGAGCCTGGTGGCGGGGGAGCAGTACCGGTTCCACTACCACGTCTTGCCTGACGGCATCCGGGTCACGGATCCCTACTGCGAAGTGGTGCTCGATCGGTGGAACGATCCGTGGATTCCGGAGACGACCTACCCGGATTTGCTTGACTTCCCGACGATGCTGACCGAAAATAGCCCGGTGGGGGTGCTCGAGCCGGGGGCGGCGGAGTTTGTTTGGTCGGACGCGGGCTTCACGCGTCCGCCGAAAGAGGACCTCGTCATCTACGAACTGCTCGTGCGCGACTTCACCGAAGAACGCACCTACCAGGCCATCATCGACACGCTCGACTACCTCGAACGGCTGGGAATCAACGCACTGCAACTGATGCCCGTGATGGAATTCAACGGAAACGACAGCTGGGGCTACAACACGACTTTTTACCTCGCGCCGGACAAGGCATATGGCCCGAAAGAACGGCTGAAGGAACTCGTCGACGCGTGCCATGCGCGCGGCATTGCGGTCATTCTCGACATCGTGCTGAACCACAGCGACCAGCCGAATCCCATGCTCATGCTGTACTGGAACAGCGCGGCGAATGTTCCCGCGGCGAACAATCCGTGGTTCAACGTCAGCGCGCCGCATGCACTGAACTGGTTCTACGACTGGAACCACGAGTCGAATGCGACGCGCGGGTTTACGAAGCGGGTCTTCGACCATTGGGTGGAGAACTACCATGTCGATGGGTTCCGGCTGGACTTCAGCCAAGGCATGAGCCAAACCCCGAACGGCGGCCCCTCCTACGACCAGAGCCGCATCAACATCTTGAACGACTACGGCGCACACGTGTGGTCCCAGGATCCTGGCGTCTACATGATCCTGGAGCACTGGTGCGACTTCGCTGAGGAGCAGGCACTTGCCGCGGATGGATTCATGCTGTGGACGAATGCCACCCACGACTACCAGGAAGCGGCGATGGGCTATTCCTCAAACCTGAGCTGGGCGAATTACCAGAGCCACGGCATGGCGACCCCGTCGGTGGTGGGGTATGCCGAGTCGCACGATGAGGAGCGGTTGATGTACAAGAACTTAGCGTACGGGAACAGCGCCGGCAGCTACGACGTGCAGGAACTCGAGACGGCACTTCGGCGCATCGAAGCAATCCAGTGCGTCAACGTGCCGCTGCCGGGCCCGCGGATGATTTGGCAGTTCGGAGAACTGGGCTACGACTACTCCATCAACACCTGCTCCGACGGGGTCACCATCAGCGACGACTGCCGCGTGGAGGCCAAACCCGTGCGGTGGGACTACCGCGACGACCCAGACCGCTACCGCATCCACCAGGTCATCCAAGGCCTGGCGCACCTGAAGACGACGTACCCTGGCACGTTCCGCACGTCTGACTTCACGTTCGATGCGGGCGGATTCGGCAAGCGGTTGCGGCTCACCGGCACCGACTTCGACGCGGTGATCGGTGTCAACTTCCAGGTGACCGGCATCTCCATGGTCCCCGGGTTCACCCACACCGGGACGTGGTACGATTACTTCAGCGGCGAGTCCTTCGAAGTCACCGACCTCGGAGCTACCCTGGCCTTCGCTCCGGGCGAATACCGGGTGTTCCTCGATGCGCCCATCGCGGCGCCGGTGCTCTTCAATGTCGACGAGGTCGATTCTGCGCTGTCGGAAATGCGTGTCTACCCGAACCCGGCATCGGACCGGTTGAGCGTGCTCTTCGACCTCGGCACACCGGGGCCCGTGCGCGTCGAAATCCGCGACCTGACGGGACGGCTGGTGGTGGCGGAGCAACGATCCGTGCACCGGGCAGGCGCAACCCGCCTGGATGTGGCGCTGCCCGCGTGCTCGGGGGGCCTGTACGTCGCCTCGGTAGCTGCGGCTTCCGGCACCGTTTCGCTTCCATTTGTTGTCGCTCAGTGACCATGGTGTACGTTGGACACCATGCCTTTCCTACATTCGCACCGAACCGAATCGCAACCTCTATGCGCAACTTCCTTCTCGCAGGTCTTGCCTGCCTTTGCTGGAGCATAGCCACCCACGCCCAAACCCTCGAAGGGGTCGTCACGGACGTTTCTGGCACCCCACTTCCCTCCGCCTCCGTGCGGATTGACGGCGGGAAACAGGGCACCTTCACCGATGCAAACGGCCGCTACAGCATCGCCCTTTCCGCGGGCCAGCACACGGTGGAAATCAGCTTCATCGGTTACCTGAAGCAGTCGAAGACCGTCACGCTCGGCACCGGAAAGACCACGCTCAACATGGCGTTGAAGGAGGATGCCGTGCTCATCGGAGACGTGGTCGTGGTGGGCTACGGCGTGCAGCGGAAAAAGGAAGTCACCGGCTCCATCGCCCAGGTCACGGCCAAACAAATCACCAGCATACAGACGCCCTCGTTCGAAGCCGCCCTTCAAGGCCAGGCCGCTGGTGTTCAGGTCAGCCAGAGCTCCGGTGTTGCCGGTGCCGGATCGCTCATCCGCGTGCGCGGCGTTGCCTCGGTTTCTGCCGGCGGGGACCCGCTCTACGTCATCGACGGAATTCCGATTACCCAAGAGTACTTCCTCCGCGGGAATTCTGGGGCCATGCACAACAACCCCTTAGCCGCCATCAACCCGAACGATATCGAGTCCATCGAGATCTTGAAGGACGCAGCAGCCACCGGCATTTACGGCTCCCGCGGTGCGAACGGGGTCATCCTCATCACCACGAAACGAGGAACGCGGAAAGGCACCTCGTTCGAGTTCAGTTCCCGTGTGGGGGTAGGGACGGCCGCCTCCCGGCCGAACATGATGGACACCGACACGTATTTGGCGTTGCGTCAGGAAGCATGGGAAAACGATGGGGGAACAGGCTATGTCTGGCTGCCGAACCTGACCTCTGCAGCGGATGACCCAGAAACGCGCAAAGAAGCCTACCTACGCGCCCAGGGAACGAACACCGATTGGGTCGGCCAAACCATCGGCACAGGTGTCAAGCACGCCCACAGCTTCGGAGCCCGCCACGGCGGCGAGCGCTACACGTTCTATGGCGGTGTTTCCTACGACGACAACCAGAGCTTTTTGCTCGGCAACAGCTACGAGCGCATG
>JBMTYE010000117.1:0-5692 GCA_049454255.1 Flavobacteriales bacterium | reverse complement strand
CTGGAAGCCACGTGCGGGGGTCGAGGGGCGAACCGTCGACCCACCACTCGAAATGGCAGTGGGGACCGGTGGACAACCGGCCGGTGTTGCCGATGACCGCGATGGGATCGCCTGCGCGCACCCGGTCGCCCGTGGCGTAGAGGAGGGAGGCGTTGTGTTGGTACACGGATGTGCGGTTGCGGGCGTGCTGGAGGATGAGGGTGTAGCCGCCGTCGACGGTGAAGCCGGCGAAGAGGACGGTGCCGTCGTCGGCGGCATGCACGAGGGAGCCCGCGGGCGCCACGAAGTCGATGCCGTAGTGTCCGGAGGCGGCGTCGAAGCCGTCAGAAACCGTGCCTTCCACGGGGAGGAAGGGGATGCCGCGGTCGGTGCGGTCGGCAAACCGCTTGCGGTCGAGGGCGTAGCGGTCTTCGCGCTCGATTTGGCCGCGCAGGGCGGTGTCTGCGGAGCTGAGCTGGCCCACGCGGTCGAGCAGTTCGGCCATCCCGGCGGCCTCTTCCGCAGACACGGTATCCGGCCGCACGCCCGAAGCGCGGTCGTCTCCTTCTGGCAAATCGCCCGAAAGGACCCGCCGCAAATTCGCTAAGTACGCCTCCTGCTGCGCTAACCCCACGGCAAGGCTATCCGCGTTCATGCGGGCCTCGAGTGCCGCCTGCCGGGCATCCTCCGCGAGGTAACCTGGAACCAGCACCTCCCGCAGCGGCGTTCGCGCCACCACAAAGTAGGTGAGCAAAACGACGGCCGCGAAAGCACCGGCACTCCCCAGAACGACCCCACCGCGGGTCACCGGAAGCTGCCACCGCTCGGAAAACGTGTATTCCTCGTGGAGCGTCAGCCGGAATGCGGCCGTCCACCAGCGCATGAAGGACCGGTACGACCGCAACGTTCGAAGCCGTCGCCGCAGCGGGTGCACTTTTCGCCGTTCCACCAGCCAAATATCGGCGAAACCATCCGGCGGCGGGAAATCACCGGGGGAATGGAATAATTTAGCCGGCTGCGCGTTAGCGTACCGACCATGCGACAGTTCCGAAGTGCGATGCGCCCGAGTTGGGTAGGGGTGGGGCTGATGCTGCTCGCGGTGGCGGGTGGCACATCGTGCTCCCGGACGCGCGACGGCCGGGTGTACCGGGTGTACCACAACATGCACGCGCGTTACAACGGTTTTTTCTACGCTACGGAGGCAATGAAGGAAGCCGACGCGAAGCTGCTTGCGGGCTACGAGGAGAATTGGGACGAGGTGCTGCCCTTGTTCGTGGTGGTGGATACCGCGACGGCAAAGGAGGTGTATCCGCTGCTCGAAAAGGCCATCGAGAAGTGTTCGAAGGTGGTGGACAAACACACCATGGCGCCATCCGCCCGGGACAAGAAGGACTTCAAGCGGCCCGAGCTGAACAAGTGGATCGACGACAACTACGACGTCATCGCTCGGGCCCACCTGATGAAGGGACAGGAAGAAAAGGCCGTCGAGGTGTTTCAGTACCTCGCCCGCACCCTGGAATATCCCGAAGGACAGGCGTGGTCGAATGCGTGGCTCGCCCGCTGCTACATGGCCATGGACGATCAGGTCCGGGCCAGCAACGCCCTGGGCAAGGCGGTGGGCGTGGACGGGGTGGAGGACGACGAGGTCAGCGCGTTCGTGTACCGGGTGTATGCGGCGTACTACCTGCAGTACAATGATTTGGAGCGCGCGGTATCCCGGCTCGAGCAGGCGTTAGAGTACCTGCCATCAAAAGGGGCGGAGCGCGCGCGCACCCTCTTCATCCTCGCTCAATGCCTCGAGCAACTCGGCCGTGCAAACGAAGCCATCGAACGATACCAGCAGGTGGTGGCGCTCCGGACTCCTTACGAGATGGAGTTCTATGCGAAAATCAAGCAAGCCATGGCGTTCGACCGGCGCGGGGGCAACAGCGCCCCCATCGTCTTGCTGCTTGAGGAGATGCTGTCGGACGACAAGAACGAAATCTATCGCGACCAGATTTACTATGCCCTTGCGGTGCTTGCACTCGAGGAACGCCGCCGGGACGACACCTTCGGGCTGCTCAAATCCAGTCTTTCTGCGAACACGGACAACACCCGGCAGCGGATGAAGAGCTACCTCATGCTGGGCGATTTGTACATGGATGAGTTGGACTACCTCAATGCTCAGGCCTACTACGACAGCGCGCGGACCTTCATGGACGATGACCACGAGCGGTTCGACGAGGTGGATGCACTCGCGGAATCGCTGAGCGACCTCGTTGCAAACCTCAGGGTCATCGAGGAACAGGACAGCTTGCTCGCCCTCTGTGACCTCGGCGAGGAGGAGCGGCGGGAGAGGATTCGGGAAATCCGTCAGCAACTCGAAGAGGAAGCTGCGGCACGCCGGAAGGCCCTGGAAGCGGCGATTGCGGCGGAGGCAGAACAGGCTGGAAATGCGGGAACGGGGATGTTTTGGCCGTACAACGCGCAGCTGAGGGTGAGTGGTCGGCGCAACTTCAAGGATTACTGGGGCGACCGACCACTTGAGGACAACTGGCGGAGGTCGAACAAGTTGCAGGTGGTTTTCTCGGAGGAAACCGCTTCAGATTCGGCGTCGACTGAAGGGGCAGAACCGGTTGCAGTACAGTCGGGTATCCGGAGCGAGGAGGAGATGTTCGATGCCTTGCCGTGTGGTGAGGCCGAGCGGGATTCGAGCGAGGCCCGCATCGCGCAAGCATACTACCAGGCGGGCATCGTGTACAAGGAGCAGCTTGACGATCCGGAGAATGCCATCGAAAGTTGGAAGTCGCTGGTGTACCGGTTTGAAGAGAGCGCCGTGCACCCGACGGCCTACTACCAGCTGTACCGTACGTACCTGCAGCGGGAGGTGGAGGAGAACTTTTCAAGCCCATTCTGCGAGGATTGCAATTCAGAGTATTGGGCGGCGCAAGTGGTCGCTCGGTATCCCGAGAGCGAATGGGCTATCCTCGTGGAGAATCCCGATTATGCGGACAAGGAGGAGGTGCGCCGCCAAACCGAGCGCGCGACCTACGAAGCCTTGCTCGCCCGCTACTACGGCAAAGCCTACGTCGAGGTCATGCGCGAAACGGAGCGCATCATCGCCGCAGAGCCGGAGAACTACTACCTCTGCAAGCACCGAATCTTGCGGGCACAGGCGTATGCGGGAAGCATTTCCGGAACGGGTGCTGACCGGTCGATGTACTTCCAGTCCTTGAGCGATGTCATCAAGGGCTGCCCGGACACGGAAGAAGCGGCGTTCGCCCAGGAGCTCTTAGACTTGCTGGGCGCACCGCGCGACAAGGAACCGGAGAAAGAGGTGGTCGAAGAGACGCCAGACGAGGAGCTGTTTGTGCACAAGCCGTATCTCGAGCATTACTTCGCTATCGTCGTTCCGGTAGGACGTGGAAATGTGGAGTCAGTTCGGGCAAAAGTTGCTGATTTCAACACCAAGTACTACCGGTCTGAGTCGCTGCGGGTAACAGCGAACCTGATCGACAAGAACCACCAGATCATCCTGGTGAAGAGCTTCAAGCGCCAAGACTACAGCCTCGATTATTACACGACCTTTACCTCGAACACAGAAGAGCTCGCCGCCCTGACCACTTCGGGGTATCCGATGTTCGTGATCTCCAGTGAGAACTACGTTAACTTATTCAGGTCGAAGAAGATAGACGCCTACATCGAGTTCTTTAACGCTAAGTATTTAACAGAAGGGCGTTGAAAAGTCGCTGTTTTTTCGAAAGGCGATTACTTTTGCCGGCATGATCGGCATGAACAAAACGAAGCCCGGAACCGACGCCGGATTGGACCGGGGAATCAACCGCATCGCGGAGGGAACGTCGGTGGAAGGCACCATTCAGTGCGAGAGCAATATCCGCATCGACGGAACGTTTGAGGGCACCCTCGAAACGAAGGGGCGGCTGGTCATCGGAACGACCGGCTCGGTGCTCGGTGCGGTCCGGTGCAACCAGTGCGAGGTGGAGGGCCGGCTCGAGGGCAATGTGCTGGTCGAGGAGTTGTTGACGCTCAAGGCGTCGTCTACCCTGAACGGCGAAATCCACTACGGAGCGCTGGCGGTGGAGGCGGGTGCGCAGGCGTCCGGCATCATGCACCTCACGACGAAGGTGAAGGATTTGCGGAAGGAAGACCGCCCGCGCAAGGAAGACCGCGTGAAGGAGCAACCGCAGGCCGAAGTGGCCGCTGCGCGTTGAGCACGCCGTTGAAAGACCGCATTCGGTTTGTCGGAAAGTTCTCCGGCATGGCGTTTTCCATGGCTGCGGCCATCGGGGGTGGTGTGGTTGTAGGCCAAATCTGCGACGCCCGCTGGTCCCCTCACACCCCTTGGTTCACCATCGCCGGCTCCCTGCTCGGGACGGCCGTAGCTTTGTGGTCTGTGATCCGACAACTGTCTGCATGAAACCTGCTTCGTATTTTGTGGTGGCCTTCGCAGTGTCTGCGGTGCTGTATTTCGCAGGCAGGTGGGTTCCGTCGTTCGCGGACTTCGCCGCTTCGAACGAGTGGGCGCTTGTGGCGTTCGGTTATGCCGGGCTGGCCTTCGCCTTGTATGCCTGGTCTTACCGTGCCATGGCGGGGTCTCCTCGGGCGATGGTCAATGCCGTGAACGGGTCGACAGCGGTGAAAATGCTCGTGGTGTTGTCCGCCATTACACTCTACCTCGTGTCAGGCGGGGCCCACCGTGTCCCGTTTGCACTCGGACTTTTCGGGGTCTTTGCCGCACATTCTGTCTTGTTTGTGGTGATTGTGTTGCGAAAGCGGACGTCGTGAAAAAAGTTCCCGGGCTCGTCGGGCGGGCCGGGAGTGCGACCTATTTTTGCGCCGATTTCTGAAACCATGACCTTTCTCAACGTGCAACGCCTCCTGAGTGTCGCCGCCCTGTGTGCGGTGTCGGTGTGGTCGGGTTCGGTCGGCGCCTCCTCTCCTGCGCATCACGCAACCTCGGAAGCGGCAACCGAAGCGCATGATGGGGAACATGAGGCGGAATTCAAGGCAGGTGAATTCATTGTTCACCACATCGCGGATGCCCACGAAATCCACTTTTTCGGGGATGTACACCTGCCACTCCCGGTGATTTTGCATGTGGAGGAGCGCGGTTTCGAGGTGTTTTCAAGCGATGCTTTCCATGGCCACGGCCACGGTGACCGGGAGTTTACTTCGGAGAAGACCGGAACACGGTACGTGCTTTACAGCGGAGAGGACGGGGTCCACAACCCAGGGAGCATCGGCGCGTATGCCGTCGGAGGCCGTGAGCTGAGTGTGCTGGACCTATCCATCACGAAAACGGTGGCGGGGATGTGGCTCATTTTAATCGCGATGTCGGCGGTGTTTATCTCCGTCGCCCGCAGCTACGGACGCCGCAAAGGCCAAGCGCCCACCGGACTGGCGAACGCACTGGAGCCGCTGGTGCTATTCATCCGCGACGAGGTAGCCCGGCCTTCCATCGGGCACCACGCAGACCGCTTCATGCCGTTCCTGTTGACGGTATTCTTCTTCATCTTCTTCTCGAACCTGCTCGGGTTAGTGCCCTTCGCAGGAGGATTCAACATCACCGGTACCATCGGAGTAACCGTAGTCCTGGCGACGCTGGTCTTCCTCATCACCAGCTTTTCGGGAAACAAGCACTACTGGGGCCACGTGCTCTGGATGCCAGGTGTTCCTGCACCGATCAAAATTCTGATTCTGACCCCGATTGAGG
>JBMTYE010000116.1:0-5698 GCA_049454255.1 Flavobacteriales bacterium | reverse complement strand
CCGCGGCATCGCGCGGGAGCGCGGTGCCTAAGGACGCAAACACCTGCTGAATCAGCCCAGAGCAATCTACCCCGAAGGCCGTCTTTCCGCCCCACCGGTAGGGTGCCCCGAGCCACTCGAGTGCGAGATTATACGGACAGCCCGTTCGCGCCGTCCGCACCTCCGGATGAGCGAATGTCCACGGTCCGATCCGGGAAAGCCCGGTTTTCAGTGGAATAGCAGCGGTCCCCCACGGCATCACAACGGTCGCACCGTCTTCCAGCCGCTCGCACCGCACCAGGGATTCCCACCACTGTTCAGCCCCGACGAGGTCTCCCTCGGCCAGCTGTTTGCGATCACACCAACCTCGGTAACCGTCCGCTGCGTTGCGCACGTGGACCCAATCGCGTTCGCCGCATTCGAGGAGTTCGACCCGGGCACCTGCAAGCAGCTCACTGACCGTCTCAGCACGGTCGTCAGGGGCTGCCCGCAACGGGGCTACCGGAACGGCGACGTGCCACATGTCACCCCAGCAGTTCGACGCAGAGCGCCGATGCCCCTCCTCCCCCGTTGCAGAGGCCCGCAGCACGGGGCTGCAGACCGGGGCGGCGCAGGGCGTGGATGAGGGTCACCACGATGCGGCATCCACTCGATCCGAGGGGATGGCCCAAGGCCACGGCTCCCCCGTGCACGTTGACCTTCGTCGGGTCAAGTCCGAGCAGCTGCATGTTGACGAGGCCTACGACCGCGAACGCTTCGTTGAGCTCCCACAGGTCCACGTCGGATGTGCTCCAGCCCGCGCGCTCGAGTGCCCGCGGTACGGCGAGCGCGGGCGCGGTGGTGAACCACTCCGGTTCGTGAGCGGCATCCGCTGCGGCGACCACACGGGCGATCGGGGTCAGCCCATAGGTTTTCAGGGCTTTTTCCGAACACAGAACCACAGCGCTCGCTCCGTCGTTGAGGGTCGAGGCGTTTGCTGCGGTAACCGTTCCGGTAGGTGAAAACGCCGGGCGAAGGCTGGGGATTTTGTCCAGCACAACGTTCCGGTATTCTTCGTCCTCCGAGACGAGCACCGGATCCCCTTTCCGCTGGGGTACGGGGACCGGAACCACCTCGTCGGCGAATGCTCCCGCGGCCCAGGCGTCAGCCGCCCGGGTGTAGCTGGTCACGGCAAAGGCATCTTGAGCTTCCCGGCTGAAGCCGTGGGTTTCCGCGCAGGCATCGCCGCAGGTGCCCATGTGCCGCGCGCTGTACACGTCGGTCAGGCCGTCGAGGAGCATGCCGTCGGTGAGCTGCAGGTTGCCAAATTTGGCGCCCTCCCGGGCGCGCAGGTAGTGCGGAACCTGGCTCATGCTCTCCATCCCGCCCGCCACGACGACATCCGCTTCGCCGAGTGCAATGGCCTGTGCCCCTAGGGCGATGGCCTTCATGCCGCTCGCGCAGACCTTGTTCACGGTCGTGCAGGGCACACTGTTCGGCACGCCAGCCCGCAGCGCCGCCTGCCGCGCAGGGGCCTGGCCCACACCGGCTTGCAGCACATGGCCCATGAAGACTTCGTTGACCGCGTCGGCCGGAATGCCGCTCCGTTCGAGGGCAGCACGGATGGCGACAGCACCGAGATCAGGTGCCGACAGGGAGGAAAGCTTACCGAGGAAACTGCCCATCGGAGTCCGAACGGCAGTGGCGATGTACACGGGAGCGGCCATAGAAGTGAATTTGCCTGCAAAATTAACGGGAGTTGGCTGTCAGATGGGGAGGTGCTTGTGGTTTTGGCACAGGCATTGCAATTCCTTGATCAACACGCAGCATTCCGCACAGCGGAAATGGCATCGCAAGTTGATTTGGTTTAGGTTAAGCAGGCGCCGGGAAACGTCCCGGCGCTTGTCGTTTCTGCCGGTTGAAACTTGCACCCGGTGCAGTCCGTATCGGGCCTCTAAATAAACACCGCATGGCACCCCACGGCATCCCCCTGCACCACCCTCCTACGGTGCTTGAGCAGTACAAGGCGCTTATTCGCCACGTACACGGGGAGCCCGTGATGCTCCGCCGGGCGATGCGGCTCGCTTTCCGGACGCTCTCTCCGGGCGAGTCGCGGGAGCTGCGGGACTGGCTTTCGGCGCGGTATGCGCTTTAAGCTTGCCGCCGCGCATCAGGGTTAAAAACTCACGTGGAACACGGGATTTCAAGAGAATTTCTTGACCTTCAGGCCCCGTAAGCGCCACTTCGAACAGGTGAATTCCGGCCCGGCCCATGGGGTCCGGGGCCTCCTTGCCTTTGCCGAGTAACACACAGTTGAGCCGACGGAGACCGCCGAGCAGCGCCGGCACATCGTCGGGATCCGCTTCGGTGCGCAGCATCGTGTAGCGTTCGTTTGCGCGCATCGCACGGTAGGGAAAGGCCCGGATGTTGCGCCCGTGTTCCCCTTGCTCGAGGACCGTGATTTCACCGTCCACCGGCACGGAGCCCTCGATAACGAGGTAGATGCGCTTCGGGAAGGACGCCCAATGGCCCTGCAGGTGGGTCCTCCACCGCCTGTCTTTTGCGATGATGCTGATGCCCGACGACTCCATCTCGATGCGGTTGACGAAGTGCAAATCCGTGCATTCTGGGCGCGCCACAGCCAGCCACTCCCGCATCCGGCTGTAGGCCGATTTGACCTGCGGGCGGGGAGAGGCGAATACCCAACCGGCCGGCTTGATGTACGCAATCAGGTGCTCGTCTTCGTGGACAATTTCGAACGGCGGCTCGGCGGCTTGCGGCGCCCGTGCTGAGCGCGTGGGGGCTGCGCCGCGGATGGGGGGAACGGCAAAGTCCTTCGAGGAGGGCTTGCCCCAGGCTACTTTTTGGCCCGGTGCAAGGGCCGCAGAGGGAATGCGCAGCGGCACGCCGTCGACGGAGATTTCGCCTGCCTTGATGGACTTGCGGGCTCGGGTATTCGTTGCAAATCCACACGTGCCGACCAGAAAGTCGAGCAACGTACCAGGCGCATCCACGGTTTTGCGGTTCATCGGGCGAAGGTAGGTGAGGAAAGCGAAGGCCTCCAGCATGCGCTGAAGGCCTTCACACAACGGTGCGCCCGCCCTCCCGTGACCGGGACGGGTCGCCGAACAGCGTACACGTCTCCTACTGCAAAATTGCCACGCCGGGCATGAATTTTTCCACAACCCACGAACAGGTTGTTCACGCGTTTTGAACAGATGTACCTTCGGGACATGGAAGAACGTCCGGAGGGCTGGGCTTACCGCCTTGCATCTACAGCAGGTTTGACGTCTGGAAATGAGCTTAGTGCGGGTGGAGTGCTCTTCGTGCTCGGTGCTGGAATTGTAGCCGCCGCGCTCGGATGGTGGTTGCTCCGGATCACACTCGGCACCACGCTGCGCGAATGGAAGCGCTCGGGTACCCAGACGATGGACCTGGAGGTCATGAACAGCGCATTTTTAAACCGGCTTGCCTTCTTTTTGCCGCTCGTAGTGTTCGGGTTGGCTTCGGAAGCGGCGTTTGAAGCGTTTCCCGCGGCGGACGTGTTCGTAGGCAGAACGCTTCGGCTTATCGGCATTGTCAACGCTGTCCTTGTGGTGTTCGCACTGCTCACCGGAATCCGCACGGCGTTTGCAGATGTGCCGAGTTTGCGCGATAAGCCGATCAACAGCTATGTACAGGTCGGCAAGATCATCGTGGGAATCCTGGCCGCACTTGCACTCGTGGCGACACTTAGTGGGCAGTCCGTCGGAGTGATTTTGGGCAGTTTGGGCGCAGCGACGGCGGTGATTTTGCTCGTTTTTCGGGATGCTCTGCTCGGCCTGACGGCCAGCGTCCAAATGAGCACAGGCGACCTTGTTCGGCTTGGGGATTGGGTGGAACTCGCCAAATTTGGTGCCGACGGCACCGTCGTCGAAATCAACCTCACCTCGGTTAAAGTCCAAAACTGGGACCTCACCTATACCGTCATTCCTGCCTACGCGGTTATAAGTGAATCGTTTAAAAACTGGCGTGGGATGCAAGAAGGCGAAGGAAGACGCATCAAGCGTCACCTGCTCATCCGCAGTACGTCGATCACCTTCGCTTCGGAAGAGCTGATTGCTTCGCTTGCACACATTCCACTTTTCCAGGACTGGCTCCTCTCCCGCCGCGCGGAGATTGAGCTGTCAAATGCGGCACTCGGCACGAACTCGGGGCACCCCTTGCATGGTCGTCGAATGACGAACCTCGGTCTCTTTCGCAACTACGCGACCGCGTACCTCAAGAATCAACCCCGCGTGAACGCGGACATGCCCTTACTCGTTCGGCAACTCCAGGCCACCACAGAAGGACTACCTCTTGAAGTCTATTGCTTCTCGAAAGACAAGGAATGGGATGCCTACGAAACGCTTCAAGCAGACATTTTTGACCACTTGTTCGCGGCGTTGCCTCTTTTTCAACTCGAAGCAACAGAAGGCTTTCATCCCCGTGAAGGGAGGTGATTATACTTCGGAAGTTGACCCCAGTGTGTGGTAGACGTTTTGGACGTCGTCGTCCTCTTCGATGCGTTCGAGCAGCTTCTCGACCTCCGCCGTGGCCTCCGGATCGAGTTCCTTCGTCATCGACGGGATGCGTTCGAGACCGGATTCGAGGATCTCGATGCCCAATTCTTCGAGGGCCTTCTGCAACGTCCCGAACGCCTCAAACGGTCCGTACACGACGATGGCCTCGCCGTCTGCTTCCACTTCTTCGGCGCCATGGTCGATGAGCTCAAGCGCGAGGTCGTCAGCTTCGCGCCCCTCACCGTTGAGTTTGAAGAAACACACGTGCTGGAACAGGAACTCCACGCTCCCCGTGGTGCCGAGCGCGCCACCGAGCTTGTTGAAATAACTCCGGACGTTTGCGACCGTGCGGTTGTTGTTGTCCGTGGCGGTTTCTATGAAGATGGCAATCCCGTGTGGGCCATATCCTTCGAACGTAACCTGCTTGAAGTCAGATGTATCCTTGTCGGTGGCCTTCTTGATGGCCCGTTCGACATTGTCCTTCGGCATGTTCGCTGCCTTGCAGTTCTGCAGCACAGCGCGCAGGCGCGGATTCATGGTAGGATCGGAGCTGTTTCCGTCCTTGATGGCCATGATGATGTCTTTGTTCAGGCGGGCGAACGTCTTCGCCATCGCTGCCCACCGCTTGAATTTGCGTTCCTTCCGGAACTCGAACGCCCTGCCCATGGTCTATGATTTTCGCCCCAAATATCCTGCGACCGCTGCTATTTTGGTCCGACCTTTGCAAAGGAAATCCTGCTTCCGAGCGTAGAATGTACATGAACCGTTCTTTCCCCGTCCTTGCGCTGAGCGGCGTTTCGGTGCTTTTCGCATTCAGCTGCACCCATTCTCCGTGGACGCCCACGGGCGACGAGCCCCCCATCGTGGTGGAAGAGTGCGATCCGAACACCGTGTACTTCCAGCAAGATGTCCTTCCGCTGCTGCAATCGGCATGTGCCCAAAGTGGATGCCACGACGCCTCTGCCGCAGAAGGCATTCGCCTCGACAGCTATGCCGCGATTTTCCAGTCCAGTGAATCGAACCTCGTCGTGCCGGGCAATCCAGGTGCCAGCGAGCTTTGGGAAGTGCTGGTGGAGGACGATCCGGATAAAATCATGCCTCCTCCTCCCGCTTCTCCCTTAAATGCGGAACAAATCGGCCGCATTTGGGACTGGATTGAACAAGGTGCCGCGAACCTCTCCTGCGAAGGCGGGTGCGAT
>JBMTYE010000115.1:0-5757 GCA_049454255.1 Flavobacteriales bacterium | reverse complement strand
GCTCGTGGAGCACACCCGTAGCCGGTTGAACGGACTGAAGCTCGAACGAGCCCACCTTGAATTCGTGTTCACTCCCAGCCGAACACCAGACGCTTGGGGAACGGAGGACGTTGAAATGCTCTTCTCCGCAAACCCGGGCACCCCTCCCCTCCCGCTCGTGCAGGTCGCTTCCGGCGGGGAGCGCAGCCGGCTCATGCTCGCGTTGAAAGCAGCGTCCGGAGCGTTTGCACTCGCCCCGACCATCGTCCTCGATGAAATCGATACGGGCGTTTCCGGGGACGTGGCTGCGCGCATGGCTGCTCTGATGCGGGACATGGCCGAACACCGCCAAGTCATCGCCATCACCCACCTCCCCCAAGTCGCCAGCCGAGCTCCACAGCACATCCAGATCTACAAGACCGCAGACATCCCGCCGGTCACCCAACTTCAGGCGCTGCACGGCCGAGAACGGGTGGAGGCGCTTGCGGCCATGCTGAGCGGATCGCAGATTACGGAAGCGTCCATCGCGAACGCCGAGGCGCTGCTCGCCGAACTCGGCTGACTCGAGCCGACGCGCAGTTCAGAATGCCCAGTCGAGTCCGATGGTGGGCAAGAAGGGAAGTTGGTCAACCCGCTCGCCGGTCACCCGGTTGATGTAGAATACGTTGTCCCGGCTGTACACATTCGTCACTCCGGCGGAAACCTCGAGGCTTCGGGCAGGTCCGGGGATGCCTTGGCTGAAGTCAAAGGTCCTACGGAGGTTGATGTCCAGCCGGTGGTAGGCCGGCAACCTGCCTTCGTTCAGCGCGCCGTACTGGATGGCCAGGTCTGGAGCGTTCGCGATGATGTAGTCGGAAGCGATGCCTCCGGTGAGGCTCGGCGGCTGGTAGTAGCCTTGGGTTTGGGTGAACGGAAGCCCGCTACCAATATTCCAGCGGGCACTGACCCCGAATTTACCCTGCTTGCCGAAGCCTTGCGACACCACGAGGTTGACGTTGTGCCGCCGGTCAAACACCGGATCGTACCACCGGTCCCCGTCCCAGCGATCGACATTGCCCAGCCCATAAACGAGCCACACGTAGCTGTATTTCTCCTCATACTCCAGCACGATGTCCGCCCCGCGGGCGAAGCCGGATTCGATGATGTAGTCTTTGCGCAACACGTCCGGAACGTCCGCATGGTCCGCGTCGTCGGGAAACAGCTTATTCCGGTTCGGGTTCGTGAGTTGAGAGAAGTTCTTCAGGTAGCCCTCGACGTTGAGGGAAATGCGCTCGGTCACGTCGAATTCGAAGCCCGCCACGAGGTGTTC
Source organism: Flavobacteriales bacterium (assembly GCA_049454255.1). Classification (GTDB taxonomy): domain Bacteria; phylum Bacteroidota; class Bacteroidia; order Flavobacteriales_D; family Sanyastnellaceae; genus CAMCYM01. The sequence goes on along the minus strand of JBMTYE010000115.1, from coordinate 4,469 downwards.
CGCGGTTTGGAGCGAATGGCGCACCTCTCGGGCCAAACCGTTCGGAGTGATAAAATCCCGCTGGAGATTCTGTGGACCGGCCAGGAAGCCGTAAAACAGGTTCACCACGTCGCGGTCCGAATTCGAGGCGATGACATTCTGCGAATACAAGCCAGCCGCCGCCTTGAACCGGAGCCGTTCAGTCGCCTTGTACTTCACCCCAATCCGCGGTTCTGGACGGAACCGGGCAAGCGAACTGTAGTACTGCATCCGCATGCTCGGGTTGATGATCCACGGTCCGCGATGGATGCGGTAGTCGATGTACCCGCCGAACTCGGTGGTGTTGTCCACCTGCTCGACACCGACACCGAGGATGTTGAACGTCCGGAAGTCCGTTCGCATCCCGACGACTTCTAACCCATACTGGATGTCGTCCTCCCCGAGAACGTACTTGAAGTCAAGTCCGAAGTTGAAACCGTTCACCTTGCTGTACCGGTCAGCAAGACCCTCCTCGGCGAGGAAAATGCGGTAATCGCTTGCTGAAAAATTTCCGCTCATCAGGACCGCTGAGCCCGATGGAACGACTGTAAAGTTACCTCCTGCGCCCGTGTTCGTCCAGTTGAGGTTGCTCAGGGCTTGGTAGCTCACCTGGTCAGAAAACCGGAAGCCGAATAGATTGAACTTGCTCCCCCCTGCTCCTCCGAAGCTAATCTTGCCGTAAGCGTCAGTGAAGTCAAACGGTAGGCCCTGTCCGTCGCGGTTCACGTAGTCGTAGAGGTAGGGAGACGTGGCTGCGAGGTAGCTGTGCTTCAGCGAGAGGATATAGGAAATGCCGCCGCCATACGCATTCAGACGCTTCAGCGGGCCTTCGAGCGTCAACTTCGCTCCGAACGGACTAGCGCCCACCTTCCCGGCTACACGTTGTTTGTTGCCATCTCGCGTGCGGATGTCCATTACCGAAGAAATGCGACCACCGAACTTGCCGGAAAACGCACCCGTGTAGACATCTGCGTTTGCGATGACATCTGAATCGAACACGCTGAACAGCCCGATGCTGTGGAAGGCGTTGTAGACAATCATGCCGTCGAGCAGGACCTTGTTCTGGATGGGCGAGCCGCCGCGGATGTAGAGCTGTCCGCCTTGGTCGCCGGTGCTGACAAAACCGGGCATGACCTGCAGGGCCTGCACGAGGTCCGGCTGGCCGCCGAACGAGGGGATGCGCTTGAGGTCGGCGGGGCGGATGGTAGCGATGGAGAGGTTGACTTTTGTTTGGGCTTCCTGGCGGTCTGCGCTGATTTCCGCACTTCCTAACTCAATCACACGAGGGATTAGTAAATAGTTCTTTGTGATTAGTTTACCGGAAGCCAAATCCACCTCCTCTCGAACTTCCTCGTGGCCCATTGAGGCGACCACGAGCACGTAGCGTCCGGCCGGAATTTGGCTTAAGCTGAAATACCCTTCGATGTCGGAAACGGCCCCGTAGGTCGTGCCCTGCAAGGTCACATTCGCGAACATCACCGGCTCGCCTGACCCCTTGTCGCGCAGGAATCCTTTCACTGTCGCCTGACCGAGCACGAACGGGGTAAAGCCGGCCCAAAGCAGGGCCAGGAGGAGGATGCGCATTCCTTGCATGGAGCCGCGAAGGTAACGCTCAACCTGCGACCATTCGGCGGATGCGGTCTTCGAGGCGTTCGGAGCTCAATCGCTCACGCAACCGGTCGACTGCAAGCGGAAAGGCCAGCGGCGTGGGGCCTGCAACTGGCACGTACTTCCACTCTGCTGTGCGCAAGGCGTCGAGTGCGCCCACGAGCCGCGTCCACTCGAACCGCTCGGCAAGCAGCTCGTCATAGGCCTGCTGCACCAGCAGATTCCCCGGATCGTGGTCCTGGAGCACTTCGAACAGCAGGCCCGCGTGGGTGAGGATGTGCCGGTCTTTCACCGGAGCACCCGGGAACCCGGTGAAGGTCAGGCCTGCAATGACGCTGATGTCGCGGAAGCGGCGGCGGGCGAGCTCCGCGGCGTTCACGCCGGTCAAGATGTCTGAAGACAGACCTTCTGTCCGAAACAGCTCAGGAACAAGGAGTTCAGGAACATCCCAAGGCGTGTCGGTGAGCAACTCGAAGCCGTAGTCGTTGCAGGCCCATGTGAAGGTCTTCGGCATGCGCCGGCTGAGCCGTTGGGCGCACACCATGGCCATGGCTTCGTGGACGAGCCTGCCGCAAAACGGGAACACGACGGTGTGGAAGCCGTCCTCGTCCGCATACCATTCGACGAGCAGGTGAGTGCGCTCGGGCAGATGTGAACGGTGGGCTTGCACCTCAAGAAGCGGACGAATACGCTGAATTTCAGCGGAATATGAAGTTCCCGTGGCGAGGGCTTCGGCGGCCTGCTCGAACGCCCAGCGCAGGCCGGACGCCAGTTCCGAACTCAGCGGGAGCCGTCCGCCTTGGTACGATGGCACGCGGTGGGTCGTGGCCGTGGAGGGCTTCACGAACAGCGTGGAATCGTGTGCGCGCAGGAGTTCGAGGCATTCGCCTGCGAACCAAAACGATTGCCCCACTTCCAGCGAGGTCGCGAACGACGCCTCCACATGACCGAGCAGTCCTCCCCGCTGCTTGCGCACGCGGTACAGCGGGTCCGACACGATGGTCCCGATCGACATCCGGGCCCTCCGGGCCAGCCGCCCCGCCGGCATCTTCCACACCTCCCCCGGCACCCCCCGCCGGAAATCATCGTAGGCGGCGAGCGCCGGCCCGCCGGTCGTGATAAAGGCCAAACACCACGCCCACGCGGCCTCATCCATGGCCCGAAACGCCCACGTGCGCAGCACGGCGTTCCGAACGATCTCCGGCTGCCACCCTTCCCCGAGGGCCAGGGTGCACAGAAACTGCACCAGCACGTCCCAACATCCTTCAAGGGGCGTGCGCGGCTCGGTTGTCCCGGCCGCAAGGGCCTCGCGCAGAGCGACACATTCGAGCAACTCGAGTCCGTGGGTGGGCACGAAATGGATTCGGGAGACAGCGCCTGGGCGGTGGCCGGAGCGGCCCGCGCGCTGCGCGAAGCGGGCTACGCCTTTCGGGCCTCCGATTTGGACTACGGCTTCCACCGGCCCGAAGTCCACGCCCAAATCCAGCGAACTCGTGCACACCACCGCACGCAGCGCACCGTCCCGGAGACCGTCCTCCACCCAGCGGCGCAGGGTACCGTCAAGCGACCCGTGGTGCACGGCGAGCACGCCCGCCAGTTCTGGATCTTCTTCGAGCAGCCGCCGGTACCAGCGTTCCGCCTGGGCGCGGGTGTTTGTGAACACCAGCGTCGACTTGTGGGCCCGAACGATGTCGACGACGTGCGGGGCCAGCCCTAAACCGAGGTGACCCGCCCAAGGCAGCGGTTCCACGGCATCGGGCATCACCGGGATTACCTCGGTGCATTTTCGCAGGTCCGGATGTACGTGCAGCGCATGCTCCGCCCGCTGTGGCCCGACGAGCACCGCGCGTGCCTCCACCGGATTGCCCAGAGTCGCGCTGAGTCCCCACACCCCGAGGTTTGGCTGGATGCTAAAGATGTGTTCGCGCGCTAGCTCCAGGGCTACACCCCGCTTCGACCCGATGAGTTCGTGCCATTCATCGACCACGAGCCAGCGCACCCCGCCCAGGGTCTGGGAGCAACCGGGCGTGGCGAGCAGGTGGTGGAGCGACTCGGGTGTGGTCACGAGGATTTCCGGAAGGGCGGCGCGCTGGGATCGGCGGTCCGCCGCCGAGGTGTCGCCGGTCCGGACGCCGACCCGCCATCCGAGGCCGAGACCGGCGGATGCCTCGTCCAGGCTCAGGGCGATTTCGTGGGCCAACGCCCGCACCGGGGTGATCCAGAGGACCTGCAGACCGACGGGTCCGGTGGCCCCGCGGGCCAGGCCGTCGAGCAGGGCGCCGACCCCCACGGCCAGGGTTTTGCCCGAACCGGTCGGAGCAGTAAGGAGTCCGCTGCGGCCGTCGCACATCGCTCGCCAGAGTTCGGTTTGGAAGGCCTGCGGCCTCCGGCCGCGGCCGCGAAACCACGCCTCGGCTGCGCCGAAGAAATTTGCCCCCTTCCCGTTCACGCGTATCTTCGGCATGTCATTTGGACCACAATCTGCATGAAATACAGTTCACTGATCGCTTTAGTTGTCGTCGCACTGGCAAGTGTGGCGCAGGTTTCGGCCCAAGAGGAAGGTGAAACGAAGCCGCTGATTTCCCAGAAAGAGTACGACGAAATGCTCATGTGGATGGTCAACGGGAAGTACGAAAAAGTACTCTATAAAGCCATTCGCTACACCGAATCGGAGAAAACGGCAAACGAGCCGCTTCCCTACGCCTACATGGCCGAGGCCTACGGCAAGCTCACCGGCCGCCCCGGCATCTGCATGGTCACGCGCGGGCCGGGCGCGACGAACGCCGCGATCGGCGTGCACTGCGCGCAGCAGGATTCCACGCCGATGATCCTGTTCGTCGGGC
>JBMTYE010000114.1:0-5770 GCA_049454255.1 Flavobacteriales bacterium | reverse complement strand
AAAAACAGCCGCGGCTCGAGCTGATCGATCATGGCACTCAACTGCATGAGGATGGCCTTCCGGCGCACAAACCGCTGGCCGTCCTCGGTGTCGAGGCCTTTGCGCAGCTCCGCCTCGCTCCGGTAATCGAGCTTGCTCGTGGTGTAGGAACTCCCCGTTGCGGTCTTGTCCAGCGTCGAAATGGGTTCGTTGCCGTACTGCACCTTGACCTCGCCGCGGAGCTCGAAACCGTCGAGCAGGGTCCCGTCCGCGCGGACAACTTGCACGCGCACAGGAAGGCTGTAGGGAATCTCTGCCCAAAACGTGATCTGATCGCTCCCACTGCGGACCGGACCACTCTTGACCGTGGGCGGACCCTGTTTGCCCGGTCCCAGGGCCACCTCCACCCGCAAATCCGGTTCCGCGTTTACCCACGCCATTTCGCGCTCGAGCGTCCAGTACGCCATGCGCTGCAGCCGTTCCGCATCCGACTTGAGCACCGAGATGTTCCCGCCCCACCGGCGCATATCCTCCTGGGTAAAGAACTCGGGCGTGCAATGCACAACGAACTGCACATCGCGAACGAGCTCTTGAGGAACCGTGGGCCGCTCGAGGTACTCGAATTTGGCATCCGCAAAACTGGCCCGCTGGGCAAAAAGGCTCGAGGACCCTGCCGCCCACGCTGCGAGGCAAAGCAATCCGACACGAAAATGAAATTGTCGCATGCCGGCAAATTAGCAATGGACAAACAACCAGTGTGTTAAATTCTTATGCCATGCATCCTCCCACCACCCATCCTCCCCAGCCGACCCGTTTCATGCCGAGCGTTTCATGCGAAAGCCAGCACTTTGCGCTCAGTCCTCCACGACTTCTGAGAGGTCGTCCTCGAGCAGACCGGCCGGCTCGGGCAACTCGAGCACCGCACGGCTTTCCCGGTCGTCCAGCGTGCCCACGCTCTTCAGCGAGCGCTGCATGACAGTGGTGCGTGTGGTGCGCAACTTCTCGAGCTCCGAGCGGGCCTTGTCGAGGCGGTCGTCTACTTTGTCGAGTTGATCCGCGAATTTGTTGAACTCCGTTTTCACCGCCTCGAGGATCTTCCACACCTCGCTGCTGCGCTTCGTCACGGCCAACGTCCGGAAGCCCATCTGCAAGCTGTTCAGCAGGGCCGACATCGTCGTGGGCCCGGTGACTGTCACGTGGTACTTGCGCTGCAAGGTCTCGAAGACCCCGGGGTGGCGCAGCACCTCCGCGTACAGGCTTTCGATGGGGAGGAACATGATGCCGAAGTCCGTGGTGTGCGGGGCCTCGACGTACTTCTGGCTGATGTCCTTTGCGAAGTTCTCGATGGTGCGAGCGAGGGCCTTTTCTGCCGCGGTAATCGCGGCCAAATCTCCTGTCTCACGGGCATTCAGCAGGTCTTCATAGCCCTGCAACGGGAACTTGCTATCGATGGGCAAGAAAATGGACTCGTTGTCCACCGAACCGGGCATGCGGATGGCAAATTCCACGCGCTCGCTGCTGCCCGGCCGGGTGGCGATGTTCTCCTCGTATTGCTCGCGCGGGAGGAGCTGCTCGAGGATGTTGCCGAGTTGGTATTCGCCGAGGATGCCCTTCGTTTTCACATTGCTCAGCACCTTCTTGAGATCGCCCACGCCCGAAGCCAGGGTTTGCATTTCGCCCAGGCCCTTGTGCACCTGCTCGAGCCGCTCGCTGACCTGCTTGAAGCTCTCGCCGAGGCGCTTTTCCAGCGTGTCCTGCAGCTTTTCGTCGACCGTTTTGCGCATGTCCTCGAGGCGTTTGCCGTTGTCCTCGCGCAGTTCTTTGAGCTGCTTGTCCACGTTCTCGCGCACGTCCTTGAAGGCGTCAAGCGCGCGCGTGTGTTGGCTTTCAAGTTGTTTGACCAAATCCACAAACTGGCCCCGCATGGCCTCCACCTGCGCCGTCGCCTGGTCCTGCATGGCCACCCGAAACGCGTCGTGCACCTGCCGCTGTTCCTCCCGCTGGCCTTGAGCGACCTCGAGCGTTTCGCGGCGGTTCAGCGCAAACTCCTCCCGCAGCGCCCGCTCGAGCTCGGCGACGCGCTCAGGGGTCACCCCGCCCGCAGCTCCCCCGCCACGTGCCCACATCCAAACACACGCCAGCACCGCCACCCCCGCGATAATTCCAAATACGATTTCCATACCGCAAAGAAACCCACGCACTACGCAATGGATTTACGTAGTGAATAACTTCTACCTTGCCCGCATGTCGGATGCTCGCCCCTGCCCCGCCTGCGCCTCGCCGTACGGCTACTTCGATGGTTCCGTGTGGAATTGCCCGGAATGTGGCCACGCGTGGGAGGCAGAAAACGAGAACGAGGTTGAGGTTGAGGGGGAGGGCGCTGTGCGCGATGCGAACGGCAATGTGCTCGTGGATGGCGACGATGTGGTGGTGATCAAGGATTTGCCCGTGAAGGGCGCCCCCAAACCCGTCAAAGCCGGCACAAAAGTGAAGAACATCCGCCTCGTCGCCGGCGACCACAACATCGCCTGCAAAATCGACGGCTTCGGAGCGATGGGCCTCAAGTCCGAGTTCGTCCGCAAGGCCTAAAACGTGAAGTACACGAACTCCCGGGTCGTCCACACCCCCTCGATGCTCAGCAAGATGGCCAGTGGTACCGCCAGCCCAGTGCACGCGAGGTCGTAAGCGCGGGCGAAGGCGGGGGATCGGTCTGCGGCGGCCCGCAACCGCGGTTCGAGGAACTCCAGGCCGACGAACGCAACAAGCCCGAGGAGGGCAGCGCGCGGGAGCGGCGTGAAGGGCGCGGTCGCTTCCGGCGCCCACCCGAGCATGGTCTGCATGAGGGTGAGGCCCTCGGACAGGGAGGAGACGGCGAAGAGTTGGGAGACGAAGATGAAGAGGGAGAGGGTGGCGGCGGTTTGGCCCACCCGAGCCCAAGCGAGGGGGAGGACGGAAGTCAACCGGGCCTGCCAGCGCGTGGCATCGTCCACAATCCACCCGACGCCCATCAGCACTCCCCACGCCACGAAGGTCCACTGGGGCCCGTGCCACAAGCCTATCAGGCTGAATGTCAATAGGATAGCCGCACGTTTCGGGATTCCCATGCGCACACACGGGAGCAGCACATAATCGCGAAACCACCGACCGAGGGTCATGTGCCAACGCCGCCACAGGTCCGGCAGGCTCGTCGCGCGGAAGACGTCCGAGAAATTCCGGCTCAACCGCACGCCCAGCATGCGGCCCAAGCCCACCGCCATATCCGAGTAGCCGGAAAAGTCCATGTAGATGTGGATGAGCATCATAGCCCCCATGCTCCAGGCCTCTGCGGTCGTCCGCAAATCCGGATTGAGGTAGAGCGGATAGGCATGGGCAAAGAGGACGCCGGAGATGAATACTTTTTTGACCAAACCGAAGAGGAAGAGCCGAAAACCACTTTTCAGGTCGTTCTGTGAAGGGCGGGCGAGGCTACGCAGCTGCGGAAGCAGGTCGCGGGCGCGCTCGATGGGTCCGGCCATCAGCTGCGGAAAAAAGGCGACAAACAAGGCAAAGCTGAGGGGGCTGCGTTCCGCTTTGCTGCGGCCGCGGTACACGTCCACAGTGTAGCTGATGGTTTGGAAAGTATAAAAACTGATGCCCACTGGCATGACGGTGTGCAGCGCCACAGGATGCACCGGAAGCCCGATTCCCTGGAGCATTGCGGCCGCTGAATCCACGAAGAAACCGGCGTACTTGAAGTAGCCGAGCAAGCCCAGATTGACCGCCAGCGAGAACGCGAGGCGCAGTCGCTTGCCCCGCAGTGTCGCCTGCTCCATCCCGCGGGCGGCGAGGAAATCCACCGCCGTCGAGACCCACAGCACAGCGAGAAAGCGCACGTCGAAGTACCCGTAGAAGGCGTAGCTCGCTGTGAGCAGCAGCAGTTGGCGCGCCGCGGCCGGTGCTTTCGCAAGGCTGCGGTAGAGCAGCAATAGCACAGGCAGGCACAACCAAAACTCCAGCGAATTGAAGGTCATGGTTGCCCGGTAATGCGTTTCAGGAACTCCCGGTGGAATGCCGCTGTGACGAGGTCCGCCCCGCGGGCATTCACGTGCACGGGATCGGCGAGCAAGTCCTCCTGGGTGAAGGGCGAGCGTTCCTGTCCTCCGTCAAGCAGTAGCGGCGGTTCCCCGAGGGTCTCGTTGACCACAGCACACGCACCTGCAGCATCCGCCGTGGGAACGAGCACGGGAATCAACCGGATGCCACGCGCTGCACACGCGTGCTGAAGTTCCTCGAGCAGCCACGCCGGCAGGGTCGGGGAACAGGGTGCGGGCGGTTCACCGGCGAGGACTGCGCGGTTCATGCGCTCCTTTTCCTGTTGCACGCGCATCCATTCTGCATCCAACGAGATGGCGGTCATGGACTTCCCACCGCCCGCCCGGAAATCGATGGGTGCTGCGTCCGGCGCATCCGGGTAGAGCAGCGCATGCAAGCCGGCAGCCGACCGCATCAACGCGTGTTCGATCAAGCGGCGCGCATGCCACGCGGAAGGTGATTTGGGACAAGGCGACTTCAGAGCTTCGCGGTGCGCCGTCACCGCATCCCTCAGCGGCACATACCGCGCAGTGCGCCACGTAAGCGGCTGTTCATCTGCTGGATCCGGGAGGATTTCGAGGCAGATTGCCTCGAGCGGCCCTGCAGGAAGTGCTTCGACGAATTCACGCACTTCGCACAGCAACGCCACACCCGTGAGTCCCGACTCGGAAAAATTGAACCACATCCGTGCGCTGCCCCGATCCAGCATCTCCAAATCCCGCACATCCAGGGCCTCACGCACATTGCTCGATCCCCATACCGCAACAGCTCGTGTTCCTTTAGGCCGCGCGTAGATGGCCTCTGCCGCCCGACGTCCACTCCACGTCTGTCGGCTTCCTAGGGTGTGAAACACCGCGATCAGCACCGCAAGACCCGCGGCGGCAGTTGCCACACGCGCTACCAACGAACCTCCCACGCGTCGCAGTTCAAAAAGCACTCCATGTAGGTGGTGCGTTGGGCATTTGAGCAGCCGACCTGCACCTTCAACTCGCGCACGGCCTCCTCTTTTCCCCCTGGCTGCCGCACCACTGCGCGCATCGGGTACACGCCTGCAGCGGCCGATGGCAGCGTGGTCGCATCGATCATCGCCCGCTGTGTTCCCTCCGATGGGAACTGTATTGTCACGGGGAGTCCGGTGGCCGGGTCGAGCAGCCGCTGAACCTTTCCGTCGATGCGCAATTCAAGTTCAAGTGGAGGCGAAAATCTCCCAGTCTCACGCGATTCTCCGTCCGTAACTGTTGCCTCGAACACATTCTTTTTCAAACTGATGAGCTTCAGGCTTCGGACTGCGGCATGCAGGTGTATGTCGGCATTGCTCGCAGCATAAGCCCCTGCGCACACCTCGACAGCCGCGCATGCCGCCCAAACCCCTGCCATCAGAAGCCCTCCTTTCAGCACCCTATGAGTTAGTTTGAACATCCGGAGGGCAAGATAAAGCACTCCCTTGCCGAACAAACGTCCAAGCAACATCTGGGCTTCCGCCGTCAGCGTAATTAAGTTTTGTCGGAAAATTATTTTGATTTGTCGTAAATTAACAATTAAGGGCGTACTTCGTACATTCTCGAATCGGTGAAACCATGCTGAAGTCCCTCACTCCCTCTCGCTTTGCCCAGCGTTTGCTGTTAACGATGTGCGTGCTCGTACTGGCCTTCACCAGCTCTGTTTCTGGCCAAACCGGACTCGGCTGCATGGACACGACAGCCTGCAACTACGACGCTTC
>JBMTYE010000113.1:0-5891 GCA_049454255.1 Flavobacteriales bacterium | reverse complement strand
CCAACCTCAACCTCGTTCTCGTTCTCGTTCTCGTTCTCGCTCTCGTTCTCGTTCTCGTTCTCGTTCTCAACCCCCCTCCCCACCCTGGCCCAAATCTCCTGGAGGTGGCGGCGATCGGGCGAGAGGCGCGGGACCTTGTGCTGGCCGCCGAGCTTGCCGTGGTCGCGCAGCCAGGCCTCGAAGGTGCCTGGGGGGACGGCGCGCAGGACGGGGAAGGCGATGGCGAGGTTGCCGGTGCGTTTGGCGGCGTAGTCCGAGTTTTGGGACTGGAGGGAGTCGTCGAGGCAGCGGGTGAAGGCGTCGAGGTCCGACGGGGCGGATTCGAACTCGACGAGCCATTCGTGGCCGCCCGTGGAGGAGGCGTCCATGAAGATGGGGGCGGCCGTGAAGTCACGGACGGTGGCGCCGAGGGCCGCACAGGCATCGGCGATGCCGCGCTCCGCTTGGGCGACCATGAGCTCCTCCCCGAACGCATTCAGGCACATGCTCGTCCGGCCAGCCACCTGCATGCGGAACGGATGCAGTTCCGTGATGCGCACCACGTCGCCGAGCAGGTAGCGCCAGAGACCGCCGTTTGTCGAGATCACGAGGGCGTACTCGCGGCCCACCTCGAGCTCGCGGAGTTCCAGCGTTTCCGGGTATTCTGAGCCGAGTTCAGAAAGCGGCATGAACTCGAAGAAGATGCCGTAGTCGAGCATCATCAGGAGGTCGTCCGCACCGACCCGGTCCTGGATGCCGAAGAACCCCTCGGAGGCGTTGTAGGTCTCCATGCAATCGACCGGCCGCTGGGTTCCGGCGAAGAGGGAGTCAAACTGGGCGCGGTAAGGCGTGTAGCTGACCCCGCCGTGCATAAAGAGTTGGAGGTTCGGCCAAACTTCGCCCAGCGAGGAGGCGCCGGAGAGTTCCAGAACGCGTTTGGCCACCACCAGCATCCAACTCGGAACACCGGCCAGCACCCGCACATCTTCGCGCCGCGTCGCCTCCGCCATGGCATCCACCTTCCGCTCCCACTCCGCCATGAGCGCGATGTCGCGGCCGGGCGTGCGCCGCGCCTCGACCCAAAAAGGCAGGTTCCGAATCATGATGGCGCTCAGATCGCCCGTGTACCCGCCGCTCCCGTCGGGGTGCAGCTCGCTCGAACCGCCGAGCACCAAACTCCGCCCCTGGTAGAGCCGCGCCTCGGGCACTTGGCTGCAGTAGAGTGCCAGGAGGTCCTTGCCGCCCGCATAGTGGCAGCTCGCGAGCGCATCTTCCGTGACGGGCAAGAATTTCGAGCGATCGGCGGTGGTTCCAGAGCTTTTCGCAAACCACTGCGTGCGGCCAGGCCAAAGCACATCCTCCTCCCCCGCCCGGGCCCGCTCAATCCACGGCTTGATGTCGTCGTATGTCCGCACCGGCACACGGCGCTTGAAATCCCGCATGGTCCGGACTTCGCCGAAGCCGTGCTCCTTGCCGAACGCCGTCCCCGCTGCCCGCTGCATCAGCTCGGCAAACACTGCAAGCTGCGCCTCGACCGGCTGATCCCGAACGAGCGAGATGTGCGCCATGCGCCGCCGGATGTACCAATTGAACAGCGCGTTGATGGGCATGAGGCAGGCAGTTGCAGAAACGAAGGTAACGCAACTCAGCCTCGGTTCACCGCCGGCATCCGCACGAGCACCCGCTCGATGGCGTCGAGCGCCCGGTCGATCTCTGCTTCCGTGGTAAATCGGCTGAACGAAAACCGCAAACTCGCCCGGCCTGGATCGTGGTAGCCCAGCGCCCGCAGCACGTGCGAACCCAGCGTCGCGCCGCTCGAGCACGCGCTCCCCCCCGAGCACGCGATGCCCTCGAGGTCCAGCAAAAACAGGGCCATCCCGGCGTGGGGATGGGGCGGAAACGAGACGTTCAGCACCGTGTAAAGGCGGTCCTCCCGGTCGGATTCGGCATTGAACCGCACCCCCGGAACGCGTGCCCGCAGGCCGTCCACCATCCGCTGTTTCAGCGCGCGGATGTGGGCCTCGTGGGCCTCGAGGTCGCGGTAGGCACTCTCGATGGCGGCCGCCAGCCCCACGATGCCGTGCAGGTTTTCCGTGCCGCCGCGCATGGACCGCTCCTGGCTGCCGCCTTCGATGAGGCCGCCGATGCGCAGGCCTTGGCGCACGTACAGGAACCCGATCCCTTTAGGCCCGTGGAACTTGTGCGCGGAACACGTAATGAAATCGATGGGAAGCTCGCTGAGGTTGAAGCGGTAGTGGCCCATGGTTTGGACCGTGTCGCTGTGCAGCAGGGCGCCGTGCGCCCGGCACAAGGCGCCGAGCGCCGCCAAATCCTGCATGGCGGCCACCTCGTTGTTTGCGTGCATCAGGCTCACGAGCGTCTTCGGCCCGTCGGCAAGCTGCCCAGCGAGCCGCTCAAGGTCGACGGTCCCGTCCGGGCGGTGGTCGACGTGCTCGACCTGCACGGGGAAGCGGCGGGCCAGGGATTCAGCCGTTTTGCCCACGGCGCTGTGTTCCGCCGGCGAGGTCAAAATCCGCTCGACGCCGAGGTCGCGCACGGCGGCAATCAGCGCCAAATTATCTGCCTCGGTCCCCCCGGAAGTAAACACGAGGCACGACGGATGGCAGTGCAGGTGGGCCGCGATGCTCCGACGGCCTTGCTCGATGAGGACCCGCGCGCGCCGCCCTTCGGCATGGCTCGACGACGGGTTGCCGTACACGTCCTGCAGGACGGGCACCATCGCGGCGAGCACTTCCGGGGCGATGCGTGTGGTAGCGGCGTTGTCCAGGTACACGTTCATTGCGTGTTCAGGATCAGCAAGTTGTGGTAATTTCTTCGCTCAAAAACGCTTCGAGTTGCGCCCGGAATCGGGCGCCCAAACCGGCCGCGGCACCCTCGTCCACCCCCTCGGCATAGATCCGCAGGATGGGCTCGGTGTTCGAGCGCCGCAGGTGGACCCAGCCTTCGTCGAGGTCGAACTTCACGCCGTCGATGGTGGTGACTGTAGCCGCCGGGTGAGCGGCGATGAGGCGTTCGAGGGCCCGCTCGACGCCGACCTCCGGCAGGTCGACCTTGTCTTTCGACATGGCGAGCTCTGGATAGCTGGCGCGGAGCCCCGAGGCCGTCGATCCCGCGCGGGCCAAATGACTCAAAAACAGCCCTATCCCGACCAGCGCATCCCGCCCATAGTGGGACGCCGGGTAGATGACGCCGCCGTTCCCCTCACCGCCGATCACGGCGCCGACCCGCTTCATCTCGGCCACGACGTGGGCCTCGCCCACGGCGCTGGCCGTGTAGGCACACCCGTGCCGGTCGGCCACGAGCTTCAGGGCGCGGGTCGAACTCAGGTTGCTGACCACCGGTCCCGGGGTGGCCCCCAGCACGTAGTCGGCCACGGCGACCAGGGTGTACTCCTCGCCGAACCACGTCCCCTGCTCCGTCACGAAGGCCAGCCGATCCACGTCCGGATCGACGGCGATGCCCAGGTCGCACCCCTCCTGCACCACGGCCGCCATGAGGTCGCCCAAATGGGCCGGGAGCGGCTCGGGATTGTGGGCAAATTCCCCCGTCGGTTCACAGTGCACCTCGACGACCTCGCATCCGAGCGCCCGCAACAGCATGGGCACGGCAAGCCCGCCCGACGAATTCACGGCGTCCACGGCGATGCGGAAGCCGGCGGCGCGGACGGCGGCGGCATCGACCAGGTCCAGCCCGAGCACCAGGTCCACGTGCCGCTCGAGCCAGCCGCTGTCCGGGCGCACGGCGCCCAGCGCGTCCACCCCGGGGAAGGCCGGCAGGTCGCGGGCGAGGGCGAGGACGCGCGCGCCGTCGGCCGCCCCGAGGAATTCACCGCGCGCGTCGAGCAGCTTCAGGGCATTCCACTCCCGCGGATTGTGGCTCGCCGTCAGCACGATTCCGCCGTGCGCCGACTCCCCCACGACCGCGAGTTCGACCGTCGGGGTCGTGCTCAGTCCGAGGTCCACCACGTCGACCCCGCAGCCCACGAGCGTGCCCACGACGAGGTCGCGCACGGCAGGCCCGCTGAGCCGCGCATCGCGGCCCACCACCACCACCGGCCGGTCCACGCCCGAAGCCGTCCGCAACCAAGCCGCGTACCCTGCGGCGAAGCGCACCACATCCGGCGGAGTCAGTCCCGTGCCTTCCGGACCGCCCCACGTGCCGCGAATCCCGGAAATCGAAGCTATCAGCATGGCCGCGAAGGTAGGATTCCGGCGTTTGTGGCGTTAGCTTTGTAAGTAGCCAAACGCGCCCGCCGCATGAACGAGGAAGGAAGACCGTATGACGAGCAGGAGTTCAGCGGGTTAGCCCGCCGCTTCGAGGGCATGGTGTCGAGCGGCGCGCGCGAGTTCTTCGACGCCGACGAGCTCGACGGTCTGCTGGACTTCTACATGGAACACCGCGAAGAGCGCAAGGCACGCGCGGTGTTGCGCTATGCGGAAGAGCTTTTTCCGGGGAATCCGACGTTTAAGCTTCGCGCCGCCCAGCTGCTCGCCCACAGCGGCCAGCACGTAAAAGCCATTCCGGTGCTCCGCGAAGTCCTCGCCCTCGAACCCACGAACGACGAAGCGTGGGCCACGCTGGGCGGCGTCTACAGCCAAATGCAGGAACACCGCCTCGCCATCCAACACTTCCGCAAGGCCCTGACCTGGGCGGACGAGGAAATGCAGCAGGAACTCTTGCTGGAAATCGCCCTCGAGCACGAAAACCTCGGCGAATGGCCGCGGGCCATCCGGTGCCTGAAGGAAGCCGTGGAGCTGCAACCCGGCAACGAAACGGCGCTGTACGAGCTTGCGTTTTGCTTCGACAAAGTGGGCGCCTCGGACACCGCCATCGCCTACTTCCGCGACCACCTCGAGGCCCATCCCTATGCGTTTGCCGCCTGGTACAGCCTCGGCAACGCCCAGCTCACGGCAGGAAATTTCCTCGAAGCCATCGACGCTTACGATTTCGCGATCGCCATCGAAGGCGGATTTGGCCCCGCCTACCACCAAAAAGCGGAAGCACTCCTGGCCCTCGAGCGCTTCGGCGAAGCCTTCGACACGTACAAGGAGACCCTCGAATTCGAGCCTGCTTCGCCGGCGACCACCTGCTACATGGGCGAATGCCTCGAACGCATGGGCAGCCTCGAATCCGCCGAGGCCTACTACCGCGAGTGCCTCGACCTCGATCCGACTTTCTCGGAAGCCTACCTCGGCCTCGGGGCCCTGGCAGACGCTCGGGGGGATTTGGCAGGCTCGCTCGGGTACTACGAGCGGGCCATCGCCCTCGACCCGGAACTCACGGAAGGCCACATCCTCCTCGGCAACGCCCAAAAAAAGCTCGGCTTCCCCTCCCTTGCTGAAGCCCATTATGCCCGCGCCATCGAACTCGACCCCGTCCACATCGACGCGTGGTACGAGTGGGTCGACAACCGCCAACGCACCGGTGACCACACCGGCGCCCTCGACCTCATCGCCGACGGCCTCAAAGCCCTCGGCGGCAATGGCGACCTGATGTACCGCAAGTTCTACTCGCTGCTCAAGGGCGGCTCCCCCGCCGCGGCCTACGAACTCCTCGAGCACCTCCTACACCACGACGGCGAAGGCGCAGACGTACTCATCACGGCCTTCCCCGAGCTCCGCGACGACCTGCGCTTCATGCAGCGCTACGCCCACTTCAAAGGGCCCTCGGCCTAAGCGTAACCTGGGCGGCTGCGCCGCCAGGTTGCAGTTTTCAGTTGGCAGTTAGCAGTTTACAGTTACCAGTTTAGAGTTTACAGTTGGCAGTTTTGAGTTGAGAGTTTCGAGTCTTTTCGCGGCTCTTCCGACTTCAACCTCGTTCTCAACCTCAACCTCGCTCTCGTTCAGCGGCGCGCAGCGCCGCCCGTCCTCAACCTCCACCTCAACCTCCTC
>JBMTYE010000112.1:0-5946 GCA_049454255.1 Flavobacteriales bacterium | reverse complement strand
GCTGCATTTGGCCTATCCGGACGGGATGGTCAGGACGTGGGTGCTGCGACCGAATCCGGAGGGCCTACCGGAGGGCTTCGGCAGAGCGGGTACAGGGGGGTGGTTGCCGGCCGGATGGCAGCCTTCCGCAGGACTTCCCCAGTGAGCGTGTTTTTTTGTTCACAGAGAAGTTGGGGTTGTGAACAAGCCGCCCTATCTTCGCACCCCGAATTTTCGGGGAGAATCATCTGTACGATTGTGGATACGTTGACCTACAAGACCATCTCGGCGAACAAAGAGAACGCCGGAAAGCAGTGGTTGCTGGTGGATGCCGAGGGCCAAACCCTGGGCCGTCTCGCCTCTGAAGTCGCTAAGCGTCTGCGCGGCAAGCACAAGACGAACTTCACACCGCACGCGGACTGTGGAGACTATGTGGTCGTCATCAACGCCGACAAGGTCGTGCTGACGGGCAACAAGTGGGACGAGAAGGAGTACATCCGCTACACGGGATACCCGGGCGGTCAACGTACCCGCACCGCCCGCGAGTTGCTCGCAAAGAAGCCGTTCGCCCTCGTTGAAGAGGCTGTGCGCGGCATGCTCCCGAAGAACAGCCTCGGCCGTGAGGTCTTCCGCAACCTGCATGTCTATGCCGGTCCGGAGCACAAGCACGCCGCACAACAGCCCATTCCGACCACCTTCTGACTTCCGTCTCTGACATGGAAATGATCAACACCTCAGGACGCCGCAAGACTGCTGTCGCCCGTCTTTACATGAAGCCGGGAAGCGGCAAGGTGACCGTGAACAAGCGGGACATGGACACGTACTTCACCACGGATGTGCTGAAGTACAAGGTCCAGCAGCCGTTCCAACTCACGGAGACAGTGGGCCAGTACGACATCAACGTCAACGTAGACGGCGGTGGCATCACGGGCCAAGCGGAAGCTGTACGCCTCGCCATTGCGAAGGCGCTCGTGGAAGTGAATCCGGAGTGGAAGCCCATCCTGAAGCAGGAAGGTCTCACGACCCGCGACCCGCGGATGGTGGAGCGCAAGAAGTTCGGTCTGAAGAAGGCCCGGAAGCGCTCCCAGTTCTCCAAGCGTTGATTTTTCGGGGGCTGGACGACGGTCTGGTCCCGCTTTGTTGATAAGGCGTTTAGTATCCAAACCCACAGGACTCAGGCGCTCGCCTGGCTACCCGCGGGTTGCATCAAACCAGGAACGTAAACCATGGCACGTACATCTTTCGAGCAATTGCTCCAGGCCGGAGTGCACTTCGGCCACCTCAAGCGCAAGTGGAACCCCCACATGGCGCCGTACATCTTAGCAGAGAAGAAAGGCATCCACATCATCGACCTCCACAAGACGGTCGTCAAGTTGGACGAGGCCGCTGCTGCGATGAAGCAAATCGCGAAGAGCGGGAAGAAAATCCTGTTCGTTGCGACGAAGAAACAAGCAAAAGACGCAGTCGCGCAGCGGGTCCAAGCGGTAGGCATGCCCTACGTCACCGAGCGCTGGTCCGGCGGCATGCTCACGAACTTCGCGACCATCCGGAAGGCGGTTCGGAAAATGTCCCAGATCGACAAGATGGAACAGGACGGAACCCTGGCCACGATGTCGAAGCGCGAGCGCTTGCAAGTGAGCCGTCAGCGCGCAAAACTGGAAAAGAACCTCGGCTCGATTTCGGACCTGAGCCGCATCCCGGCAGCCATTTTCATTGTGGACGTCCTGAAGGAGCACATCGCTCTTGCTGAGGCGAAGAAGCTGGGTATCCCCGTGTTCGCAATGGTCGACACGAATTCAGATCCGCGTCCGGTGGATTTCCCGATTCCGGCAAACGACGATGCCAGCAGCTCGATTGTGGCCATTCTCGATACGGTTGTTACGGCCGTTGCAGAGGGCTTGAACGAGCGGAAGGCAGAGAAGGAAAAGGGCCTAATCGTCGATGAAGCTGACGTGGAAGGCGAGGTTGCTGATGAAGAAGCGGCTGTAGTGGAAGCTCCCGCAGTTGCGGTAGCAGAAGAAGCTCCGGCGGCTGAAGTTGAGGCTCCAGCAGCAGAAGAAGCAGCGGAAGGATCAGAGGAGGCCTAAGACGAACCCACCAAACACCACTTCCATGAGCACCATTACCGCCTCTGACGTGAACAAGCTCCGCCAGCAAACTGGCGCGGGCATGATGGATTGTAAAAAAGCGCTGCAGGAAGCGAACGGCGATTTCGACCTCGCAGTTGAAGTCCTGCGGAAGAAGGGCCAGAAAGTGGCAGCGAACCGCAGCGACCGGGAGGCTGGCGAAGGCGCCATCCTGTCCGGAGTGAACGCTGACGGCACGTTCGGTGTGCTGCTTTCGCTGAACTGCGAAACGGACTTCGTGGCAAAGAATGAAGCGTTCGTCGGCGTGGCCAAGACCCTGTTGGATATGGCCATTGCTGAAGGCATCGTGGAAAAGGACGATTTGCTCGGCCGCACCTACCCGGGCGCATCCATCACCGTTTCGGAGAAGATCACGGAGGAGGTCGGCAAAATCGGCGAGCGCATCGAAATCGGTACGTTCTCGACCCTGTCGGGCGCCCAAGTGGTCGGCTACATCCACCCGGGGAACCGTCTGGCCACCCTCGTGGCGTTCACGGCACCCCTGAGTGCAGAAGCAGGCCGCGATGTGGCGATGCAAGCAGCGGCCATGGCTCCGATTGCCCTGGACGAGTCAAGTGTCTCACCAGAACTGATCGCGAAGGAAAAGGAAATCGGGATGGATTTGGCCATGCAAGAAGGTAAGCCTGCCGACATGGCCGAGAAGATTGCCGATGGACGCATCAAGAAGTGGTTCAAGGAAGTAACCCTTGTGCACCAGCAGTTCATCAAGGACAACAAGCTGACGGTCGCTGAATACGTGAAATCAGCGAATCCCGCGGCTTCCATCTCCGGGTTCTGCCGGAGCGCGTTGGATTGATCACAGCGGTCACCGATACAACGAAGGGCCCCAGTGCGGGGCCCTTTGTGTTTCGGGGAGGTGCGCACGGAGACGGGGTGGAGGCGGGAAGTTTCGGATATTCGCGGCTACAATGAAATACAAGCGGGTACTCCTCAAGCTCAGCGGCGAGGCGCTGATGGGGGACAAGCAGTTTGGGATCGACAACGGGCGGCTGATGCAGTACGCCCGGGAGATTGAGGCCATCGTGCAGGCGGGAGTCCAGGTGGCCATCGTCATCGGCGGGGGCAACATCTTCCGCGGGGTGCAGGCGGCCGAGGGGGGCATGGAGCGGACGCAGGGCGATTACATGGGCATGCTCGCCACGGTGATCAACTCGATGGCGCTGCAGAGTGCGTTGGAATCGCTGGGCCTGGAAACGCGGCTGCAGTCGGCCATTGAACTCAAGCAAATCGCGGAACCGTTTATCCGCCGGCGGGCGGTACGCCACCTCGAGAAAGGACGGGTGGTCATCTTCGGCGGGGGAACGGGGAATCCGTTTTTCACAACAGACTCGGCGGCCTCGCTGCGCGCCATCGAGATCGAAGCCGAGGTCATCCTCAAGGGCACCCGAGTGGACGGCATTTACTCGGCAGATCCGGAGAAGTTTCCGGATGCGGTGCGGTTCCGGCACATCTCCTTCACCGAAGTCTACGAGCGTGGCCTGCAGGTGATGGACATGACGGCCTTTACCCTTTGCAACGAAAACCGGCTTCCCATCGTCGTGTTTGACATGAATGCGCCCGGCAATCTCATGCGGGTGGTGCGCGGCGAGGAAGTGGGGACGTTGGTGTTGTTTGACGAAGCACAGGCTACGGCATGACCGAAGAAATTCAATTCGCCCTGGATTCCGCGAAGGAAGCCATGGACAAGGCCCTCCGGCATTTGGACACGGAGCTTTTAAAAATCCGAGCAGGCAAGGCGCATCCGTCCATGCTTGACGGTGTGAAGGTGGACTACTACGGTTCGCCTACGCCCATCGGACGGGTGGCAAACATCAACTCGACGGACGCGCGCACGCTGGTCATCCAGCCGTGGGAACGCCCGTTGCTTGATGCCATCTCCACGGCGATTATCAACGCGAACTTGGGACTCAACCCGATGAACAACGGGGAAGTCATCATGATCAACGTTCCCCCGCTGACAGAAGAGCGGCGCCGGGATCTCATGAAACGTGCCCGGGCTGACGGCGAGCACGCAAAAGTGGGCATCCGCAACGCCCGCAAAGAAGCGAACGACTACCTGAAGGACGCGAAGGCCGACGGGTTGCCCGAAGACATGGTGAAGCACGGCGAAACGAAGGTCCAGGAGCTCACAGATGCCTACATCCGCAAAGTAGACGAGGTGATTGCGTCGAAGGAGTCGGACGTTATGACGGTCTGACCGCCACGGGCTTCCAGGCCGCTGCGCGCCGGCGTGCCGCCGCGTCTGCCTCGAGCAAGCCGTCTAAATCCGGCGCAAGCTCGAATTCCACGTGGGCCAGCGCGTCCTCGACGAGGTCCGTTAGCTCGAGGAACTCGATTTCGTCCCGGAGGAACCGCGCGACAGCGACCTCGTTCGCGGCATTCAGCACGGCAGGAGCTGTTCCACCCTGCTTTCCGGCTTCGAAGGCCAGGGCGAGGTTGCGGAACGTCGTCAGGTCGGGCTGCTCGAAGGTCAGCTGCGGATAGGCCAGGAAGTCAAACCGCTCGAACGGACTGACCACGCGTTCCGGGTAGCCCAGCGCATAGGCGATGGGGAGCTTCATGTCGGGCAGGCCGAGCTGGGCCTTAACGGAGCCGTCGTGGAATTGGACGCAGCTGTGGACGATGCTTTGGGGATGGACGACCACCTCGATGGCATCGTAGGCGACGCCGAAGAGCCAGTGCGCCTCGATGACCTCCAGGCCCTTGTTCATCAGGCTGGCGCTGTCGATGGTGATTTTTGCGCCCATGGACCAATTCGGGTGCCGGAGGGCCTGGGCTTTTGTGACGCCGGCGAGCTCGTCCCGACTCCTTCCGCGGAATGGACCGCCCGAGGCCGTCAGGAGCAACTTCTCGATGGGGTTATGCCACTCGCCGGCCAAACACTGGTAGATCGCGCTGTGTTCCGAATCGACGGGGTGGATGTCCACGCCGGCCGCCCGTGCCTCGGCGGTGACCAGCGCGCCGGCGACCACGAGGGTCTCTTTGTTCGCTAGGGCGATCTGCTTGCCGGCGCGGATGGCGCGCAGGGTGGGCCGCAGTCCGGCCGCGCCGACGAGGGCGGTCAGGACCGTGTGGATGCCGTCCGATTCGACGATTTGTTCGAGGGCATCGGCGCCGCTGTACACCTTGATGCCGGCGTCGAACAGGGCGTCGCGGACCCGTCCGTGGGCGGCAGAATCGCCGATGACCACGGCGTTGGGCCGGAATTCGAGGGCCTGTGCGATGAGCAAGTCCGCATTCGCGTGGGCGGAGAGCACCTCGACGTGGAGGCGGTCGGGCGCGCTGCGGATGACCTCAAGGGCCTGGGTGCCGATGGAGCCGGTGGAGCCGAGGATGGCGATGCCGCGTGTCATAGAAATCCGAGTTCAAGTTTGGCCTCCTCACTCATCAAATCGTGCGACCACGGCGGATCGAAGACGACTTCCACGTGGGCAGACGTCGCCCCGGTCACGCTGGCGACCTTCTGTTCGACTTCGACCGGCAGGGATTCGGCGACCGGGCAATTCGGCGACGTGAGGGTCATCTGCACATCAATGTGGCCGTTTTGTGCGATGCGCACTTCGTAGATGAGGCCGAGTTCGTAGATGTCGACCGGAATTTCCGGGTCGTAAATCGTCTTGAGCACGGCGATGACGTCCTGCTGGGTAGGGAGGCTCATGCCGGGGCGTGGGTGGTTTCGGGGCGCATTTGGGGAAAAAGCAACACGTCCTGAATGGATTGCGCGTCCGTCAGAAGCATGACGAGCCGGTCGATTCCGATGCCCACCCCGCTGGTGGGCGGCATGCCGTACTCGAGCGCCCGCAGGAAATCCTGGTCGATG
>JBMTYE010000111.1:0-5956 GCA_049454255.1 Flavobacteriales bacterium | reverse complement strand
CTCGAAAAGAAGTGGTGCTCGAGCGGGGCGAGTTCCGCCGACATCGCCGCGCGCAATTCCGCGTCTGCAAGGTCCGCCTTCGACACCGCGAGGATGCGCTCCTTGTCCAGCAGCTGCGGGTTAAACCGCTCTAACTCGGTCAGGAGGGTCCGGTAATCCGCGGCGATGTCCGAGCTGTCCGCCGGGACCAGGAACAGCAGCACCGGATTGCGCTCGATGTGGCGCAAGAAGCGCAGACCCAATCCTTTGCCCTCCGAAGCCCCTTCGATGATTCCGGGGATGTCGGCCATGACAAACGACCGCCCGCCGCGGTAGGCCACCATCCCCAAATTCGGGCGGAGCGTGGTGAACGGGTAGTCCGCGATTTCCGGCCGTGCCGCGCTGACTACCGAAAGCAGGGTGGATTTGCCGGCGTTCGGGAAGCCCACCAGACCCACGTCTGCAAGGAGCTTGAGCTCGAAGATCTTCCATTCCTCGAGGCCGGGTTCGCCGGGTTGGGCGTAGCGCGGGGTTTGGTGCGTGGCGGACTTGAAGTGGTCGTTGCCCAGGCCGCCGCGACCGCCAGGGGTCACGACGATTTCTTGGCCGTTTTCCGTGATTTCCCACTGGACCTCACCGGTCTCCGCATCGCGGATCACTGTACCCAGGGGAACGTCGAGGTACTCGTCCTTGCCGTTCGCCCCGTGCATCAGCTGGCCGCGCCCGCATTCACCGGGTTCTGCGATGACGTGCTTCCGGTACTTCAGGTGGAGCAAGGTCCACACGTCGTTCGAGCCGCGGACGATGATGTGGCCGCCGCGCCCACCGTCCCCGCCGTCGGGGCCGCCCTTTGCAGTCACCTTCGATCGGTGAAAGTGGGCGGAACCTGGGCCGCCTTTACCCGACCGGCAGCAGATTTTGACGTAGTCGACGAAGTTCTCGCTGGCCATTCGATCAGTGCGCGCGGGCCGCGTCGATGGCTGCCTTCAGGCGGCCGGTGACCTCGTCTAACTCCCCTACCCCGTCGACTGCGGCGTATTTGTTGAGCGCAGCATAGTGGTCTGCGACCGGAGCTGTTTCTGCTTTGTAGACCGCGATGCGGCGCTCGACCACTTCAGGATCTGCATCGTCCGCCCGTCCGCTCGTCTCGCCGCGCTTCAGGAGCCGCGCACGCAGCTCGTCGTCCGGTACCACGAGGGCGACCATCGCCGTCACGGGCATGCCTTTCGCGTCGAGAAACGCATCCAATGCATGGGCTTGCGCACCGGTACGCGGGAAGCCATCGAAAATGAACCCAGCGGCCTCCGGATGGGCGTTGACCTCCGATTCGAGCATGCGGATGGTCACGTCATCCGGAACGAGCGCGCCAGCTTCCATATAGGTCGCCGCGAGCTTGCCGAGCTCCGTCCCGCCGCGCAGGTGGGCCCGAAAAATATCGCCGGTGCTCAGGTGAACAAGGCCATAGTGGTCTACGAGGAAGGCGCTTTGGGTGCCTTTGCCCGCCCCGGGCGGGCCAAACAAAACAAGGTTCAGCATGAGGTCAGCGTCAAGGGGGCAAAGGTACGCGTTGCCTACCTTCGCGGCATGACCTACGACGTACTCGTACTCGGCAGCGGCCCTGGGGGCTATGTGACTGCAATCCGCGCAAGCCAACTCGGCCTGAAGACGGCCGTCATCGAACGGGAAGCCCTCGGGGGCATCTGCCTCAACTGGGGCTGCATTCCCACGAAGGCCTTGCTGAAAAGTGCAAACGTCTTCGAATACATCCAGCACGCGGCGGACTATGGCATTTCTGTCGGCACGCCGGAAGCGGACTTCGGCGGCATGGTCAAGCGCAGCCGCGGCGTCGCCGAGGGCATGTCGAAGGGCGTGCAGTTCCTCATGAAGAAGAACAAAATCGACGTCATCCTCGGCGATGGCACGTTGCTTCCGGGCAAAAAGGTCTCGGTCCGGGCAGCCGACGGCTCTGTTTCTGAAATCTCCGCCCACCACGTCATCATCGCCACCGGTGCACGCAGCCGCGTGCTGCCGAGCCTGCCGCAAGACGGCAAGCGCATCATCGGCTACCGCGAAGCGATGACCCTCGCGAAGCAGCCGAAGCGCCTCGTGGTCGTCGGCAGCGGCGCAATCGGCGTGGAATTCGCCTACTTCTACAATGCCATCGGCACTCAGGTGACCGTGGTCGAATACCTCGACCGCATCGTCCCCGTCGAAGATGCCGATGTCAGCGCACAGCTCGAGAAGAGCTTCAAGAAGTCGGGCATCGAGGTGCTGACCTCGGCCGAGGTCACCCGCGTTGACACCTCTGGGAAAGAATGCGCCGTGCACGTGCGCACGGCAAAAGGAGAGGTCACCATCGCCGCCGACGTCGTGCTCAGCGCAGCCGGGGTCGTGGCGAACATCGAGGGAATCGGGCTCGAAACCGTAGGCATCGCCACGGACAAAGGCAAGATCATCGTCAACCCCTACTACGCCACGAACATCCCGGGCTACTACGCCATCGGCGACTGCGTGCCCGGCCCTGCCTTAGCCCACGTGGCTTCTGCAGAAGGCATCATCTGTGTGGAAAAGATTGCGGGCCACCACCCGGAGCCGCTCGATTACGGCAACATCCCGGGCTGCACCTACTGCTTCCCGGAAGTGGCGAGTGTGGGCATGACGGAAGCAGCTGCGAAGGCCGCCGGCCACGAAGTCCGTGTCGGCAAATTCCCCTTCTCTGCCTCCGGAAAAGCAAGTGCGTCAGGCCACAAAGACGGCTTCGTGAAGCTCATCTTCGACGCGAAGTACGGCGAACTGCTGGGCGGACACATGATCGGTGCAAACGTGACGGAGATGATCGCTGAACTCGTCGCCGTGCGCAAGCTCGAGACGACCGGACACGAGCTCATCAAGACCGTCCACCCGCACCCGACCCTCAGCGAAGCCGTGATGGAAGCGGCCGCGGCGGCCTACGGCGAAGTAATCCACCTGTGATGCGGCGGTGGGTGTGGATGCTTGGGGTTTGGGCGGCCAGCGTGGCCGCCGAAGCCCAAACCTATGAGCTCATCGGCCAGCGCTCGCTCACCCAAGTCGCGAACCTCGCGGCCTCGTTCGGGTTGCCCTCCGCCGTGTACACCCCGGTCACTGGCGTACGGGCCTATCGCATGACCTACCAGGTTCCGTTCCTCGGAAACCTGGTGACCGTCAGCGGCGCGGTGTTCGAACCGAAGGACCTCGATCCCACCTGCGTGCTGCCCGTCCACATGTACATGCACGGCACGGTGTTCGAGCGCGATGACGTCCCGAGTTTCTTGAATTACGAAGGCCAGCTCGGTTACCTGATGGCCGGGGTGGGCCATACGGTGTTGATGCCGGACTATGTCGGTTTGGGCACCGACAACCTGCACCTCCATCCCTACGTCCACGCTGAAAGTGAGGCCGATGCAGGCGCCCACATGCTCGCTGCGCTGCACGCCGCTCCGAACCCCAGCGGCAACTTGCACGACCCGGGCACGCTGTTCATCTCCGGCTACTCACAAGGCGGCCACGCCGCGATGGCTCTCCACCGCGAGCTCCAAACCGACTGGCCGCAGTTCCCCGTCACCGCCTCCGCACCCCTCTCCGGACCATACGACATCTCCGGAACGCAATTCCCGCTGACGTTCGCGAATCCCTCCTATTCGAATCCGGCCTACCTCGCCTACGTGGCCCTCGCATGGCAGCAGGTCTATGGCACCCTGTACACGGACCTCAGCGAGGTGTTTGCCGAGCCATATGCAACGTATTTGCCAGCGATGTTTGACGGAGCCACCTCCGGTTCAGTCATCAATGCCGCCCTGCCTCCGACCCTCGGTGAGATGATGGCTCCCGGCGCGCTCGACGTCCTTTTCGCGGAAGGTAGCGCCTTCCTAACCGCCGCCGCGGACAACGACGTGTATGCCTGGGTGCCCGACGCTCCGATGCAGATGTACTACTGCACGATGGATGAGCAGGTGTTTTACCAAAACGCTGAAATCGCCCTCGCCCACATGGAGGCTGCTGGAGCCGCAGACGTAAGCGCAGTCAATGGCGGGGCACTCGACCACGCGGACTGCGCGGGTCTGGCCATCTTCGGAGCGACGCTATGGTTCAGTGGTTTGGCGCCGGCCTGCACGAACGGGACCGGGATTGCAGGCGTCCCCGAGGACCCGGAGCATGCGCTGCCTTCACCCGTCCGGGCGCCGTTCCTCTTGCCGGAAGGCCCGTGCAGCTGGGCGGTCGTCGATGGCGCGGGCCGCACGGTGCTCTCAGGCCGCGGGGCAGAAGTCGACCCAGGCAGCCTGCCGCCCGGCATCTATGTGCTGCGCTCGGAACTGTCCCGTGGCCGGCGGTTTGCGGTTGCGCCCTGAGCGCGGCGGTTAGCGGCGTACCGTAACGTGGAGGCAGACGCCCTCGGGAATGACGAGGATGCGGCGTTCCTTGATGAGGCCATCGAGGACCTCGATAAGCGCTGCGGTGGGGGCGGAACAGTCGGCGCCGTTGTCCGGGCGGTCCATGAACGCCAAATCGAAGGACGCACCATAGCTGTGGGTCGACCCACCGTCGATGGCGTTGTAGTTCCGGCGTCCGAGTCCGCGCTGTTGCGCGTCTGTCCGGGTCAAGGAGGTAACGCGGATGCGCGTACCCGCGTTCGGGGTCCCCTCGAGGCGGGCTGCGAAGGCGGCACCGATTTCCTGCAACACGTCGCGGGCCTCAGGCACGAGCAGCGGGTGGCTGTCCCGCAAGTCAGCGATGTCGTAACCCGGACCGTCGGCGACGGGAACGAGCTTGCCCTTGCGCTGGCCGCCCTCCGCATCGCGGTCGTTGCGGATGAAGAAGCTGTTCGGGAGCGCCCTGGCCGCTTCGCGGTGGGCGGTGTAAGGGTTGCGTTCGACTGGAATGGTGTGGCGGTTGCAGGCACAGGGCTTCACCTCTTCGGCGGAGCGTTCGCGGGCCGGCTCGACCGGAGCGGGCGCGACCCCGGGGGACGGAGCAATGGCACGCACCACGACGCGGGGCTCTTCAGCGGGGATGATCCACGCCACCAGGGCAAATCCCCCGGAAAGCAAGGTTCCCATCACGAGTCCGATTCGGTCCCACCGGTACCTGCTGCGCCGTGCATTCGCCATGGTTTGCAAGAACGCGACGGAAAGGGGCTGTTTGACCCTGTTTAGGCAGCAGTTCTTCACGAAACGGATGTGAAAAACCGAAACCGAGCCGCGCATTACCTTCGGCGGCATGATCGGAATCGGAGCAAAAGTGGTGCATCCCGCCCATGGGGAAGGGGTCATCTTCGGTGTGGAGGGGGGATTTTGGCGCGTGTACTTTCGCGAAAAGGGCGAAAAGGAAATCGACAAGGGCTACGCAGGATTCCAGGTGCTCGAGGCATCTACGGCAGACGCGCCCGCCCCTGAGCTCAGCGACATCATCGAAGCCGTCGAACACGTCTTCGAGGAGTACATCCACAAGCTGCGCAGCGAGGGCGAGCCCGATCCCGTGGCCCTCGGCGACCGCTGGGAAGGCGGCATGATGCTCCTTCAGCCCGAAGACGCGGACCTCAAAGCGAAAGAAGTGCCCATCGAGGCGTTCTTCCACAAAATCGTGATGGTGCGCGACCGGCTGCGCGTTCTCGAGCAGAAGATCAACGCCCACGAAAAAATGACCGACGCGGAGAAAGTGGAGCTGCAGCAGTACATCACCCGGATCTACGGCAGCCTCACCACCTTCAACGTGCTGTTCAAGTACAAGGACGACTACTTCGTCGGGGACAAAAAAGACGCCTGATGGTGTACCGCGTGCTGAGTGCGCTGAACCGGCTGCTGCTGCCCCGGTTGTCGCGGCGGGCGGATTTGACCCGGTTGTCGGCGTGGGACAAGGCCATCGTCGGGTGGCGGATATGGGTGACGTACCGACGACTGGACGCGGACAACCGCCGGGGCCGATGAGCCGCATCCGCGACATCCTGGGCCCGGGGATTCTC
>JBMTYE010000110.1:0-5979 GCA_049454255.1 Flavobacteriales bacterium | reverse complement strand
TCATCACCGTGCGCAACCCCGCCCCGCGGAGCCGCCCGAGCGCCTCCGGAATCCCCGGCGCCACCGGATCCGAGAACGCCACCAGGCCCACCCAAACGAACGGCAACTCCTCCTGCCGCTCCGGAAACTCCCCCGTCCACTCCGGCACGCGGGCCACCCCGAGCACCCGCAGCCCGGCCGCGGCCCGCACGCGCACCGCCTCCGCCGCCGCCTCCCGCTCCGCCGCACTCAACCCCCCACACAACGCCAGCACCCCTTCCGGCGCCCCCTTGCACGCAATCACCTGCCGCCCATCCGCATGCCGGAACACGTGCGTCATGACCGGAGGCGTCCCAGAAAGCGGATACTCCTGCACGAGCGCGAACCCCGCCGCGTCGCCGCCCTCCGCCCGGAACCGCGCATGCAGCGACTGCTCCATCGGGTCAAACGGCTCCGGCTCGCTCGCAAAGAAGGCCCACTTCCACGCCGGAAACGCCGGATCGGCATCCAGCGTGTCGACAAGGTCCATCCGGTTGAGCGTCAGCGTTCCGGTCTTGTCCACGGCCAGCACGGTCGCCGACCCGAGGGTTTCGACGGTGGCGGGCGTGCGGGCGATGATGCCGTGGCGCAGCATGCGGTACGCCCCGAGCGCCAAGAAGGTCGACAGCGCCACCGGCACCTCTTCGGGCAGCACCGACATGGCCAGGGTAAGTCCGTGCAACAGCCCGTGCAGCACGCTCCCGGACTCCCACGCATAGTACACCCAAACAGCTAAGAAGACCGCCCCACCCGCCCAGAGCATCCCGCGGACGAAGCGGTGGACCTTAATGCCCAGCGGCGTCCGCTCCTTCCCGGTGGACCGGGCGAGCACCCCGATCCCTGCAAAGGCCGTCGCCGTTCCCACGGCCGTCACCCGCATCCACGCGGATCCGCGGACCACTTGGGTCCCGGCCAGCAGCCCGTCGCCTGGCCGCTTGTCGACGGCCACGGATTCCCCAGTCATCGTCGCCTCGTTCACCGCACAATCGCCGCTCTCCACCACCTCCCCATCCGCCGGAATCACCGTCCCCTCGTCGCACAGCACCAGGTCATCGACGACCAACTCCTCCGCCCGGACCTCGCGCACCACCCCCTCCCGCATCACGCGCGCCGACCGCGCCGCCACCCGCGCCAGTGCCGCAACAGCCCGGTTGCTCCGCACCGTCCCCACCGCGTCGATCCCCGCCACCACCACAAGCGCCCCCACCATCGCCCACGCCTCCTGCATTTCCCCGAGAGCCACATACACCCCTGCCGTCGCAAGCAGCAGCAGGAACATGGGCTCCTTCACCACCGCAATCACCGGCCGCAGATGCGCCCAACGGTCGTGCGGCAGCACGTTCCGACCCGACCGCGCCCGCCGCTCCTCAACTTCCCCTTGCGTCAATCCCCCTTCCATGGGCGGAAGGTACATCCGCACACTTTTCACACGCATTAACGGTTTTGCTTGCGCTTTTCGATAGTAATGCTATCGATATTTGCGGGCAAAACTTGCACGATGGAAGGATTCACGGTCGCGCCGAACGCCGGCCTCTACATGAAGGACCCGACCGGCAGCGAAACCGGGCGGCGGATCGTCGCCGAAGGCACGGCGCTGATGGAACGCATCGGGTTCGAAGCATTCACATTCAAGAAGTTAGCAACCTCGATGGGCTCGACGGAGGCGACCGTGTACCGCTATTTCGAGAACAAGCACCGGCTGCTGCTGTACCTCGTGAACGGCTACTGGGCGGGCGTCGAGCTGCGGATGATTACTGGATTTGCGTCGGCGCACAGCCCCGACGCCAAACTTAAAACCGCCCTGGCCCTCCTCTGCTCGGAGGCACCCGCCGGCGTTCCGTTTGCAGGCGTAGACGGGGCGGTGCTGCACCGGCTCGTGGCCGCTGAAGCGCCGAAGGTGTGGTTAACGAAGGACGTGGACGACGAAAACCGCGAAGGTTTCTTCCTCGCGTACAAGCGGTTATGCGGTCATGTGGCGGACCTCATCGCAGCAGTGGCGCCGGAGTATCCGTTTCCGCGTTCGCTCGCAGCGACGGCTGTGGAGGCCAGCCACGCGCAGCGCTACTTCGCACAGCACTTGCCTCGGCTTTCAGACCTGCCGGTTGAAGGGGTAGAACGCGAATTGAATGCGTTCCTCGAGGGCCTGGTGTTCCACACAACTAAACTCTGAAGGAATGGCAACTCAACCCCGTCCACTGCGGCGTTTGGCGCGCATGTTTGCGCGCGACCGCAAGGACATCACCTACATCTACGGTTACGCGGCGTTCAACGGCCTCGTCGCCCTCTCCCTGCCGCTGGGCATCCAAGCCATCGTGGGCCTGATTCTCGCCGGCCGCGTCAGCTCGAGTTGGATCATCCTCACCGGGGTGGTCACCCTCGGCATCGTGCTGTCGGGCGTGCTGCAGGTCATTCAGCTGTCGATCACGGAGATCCTGCAGCAACGCGTCTTCACCCGGTCCGCCTTCGAGTTCGCTTACCGCATCCCGCGGTTCCGGGCGGATGCGATCCGCGACACGTACACGCCGGAGCTGGTGAACCGGTTTTTTGACACCTTGAACGTGCAGAAAGGCTTGTCGAAGATGCTCCTCGACTTTTCGTCGTCTGCACTCCAAATCCTGTTCGGCCTCCTCCTGCTGAGCTTCTACCACCCCTTCTTCATCTTCTTCGGCATCGCGCTGCTCGCGGTGCTTGTAGGCATCTTCGTCACCACGGGCAAGTGGGGCCTGGCGTCAAGCCTGAAGGAAAGCAGCTGGAAGTACGAAGTGGCGCACTGGCTCGAGGAGCTCGCGCGCGGCATGCGAACCTTCAAACTCGCTGGGAATACGGATTTGCCGCTGCGACGGACGGACGCGTTGGTGGCGGAATACCTCGTGCACCGCAAGGCCCACTTCCGGGTGCTTGTGGTGCAGTATGGAACGGTGGTGGCCTTCAAAGGCTTGATTACCGCGGGATTGCTTTTGCTCGGTGGTTTGCTGGTGATCCAAAACGAGATCAACATCGGCCAATTCGTCGCCTCGGAGATCATCATCATCCTCATCATGAACTCCGCCGAGAAGCTCATCCTCACCATGGAACCCATTTACGACGTGCTGACTGCGGTCGAGAAAATGGCCCAAGTGACGGATGTACCGCTCGAAACTGAGCATCCCGGAGCGCGGCCGTTTTCCGACGTCGACACGGGGGCGGGACTGGCCATCGAGTTGCGGGAGGTCCGGCTTCCGGCACGGCGGCCCGGCGCCCGACCCATCCTCGACGGGATCGACCTCGTCATCCCCTCGGGCGACCGGCTGTGCATCTCGGGCCCGTCGGGATCCGGGAAGTCCACCTTGCTGCGGCTCCTCGCCGGAGCGGACGAACCCGTTTCTGGCGCGCGCCTGATCAACGGCGTTCCGGTGGGCAACCTGAACGGAATCGAACTCCGCACCATCATCGGGGATTGCCTCGAGGATGAAGTCGTCTTCGCCGGAACGCTCGAGGACAACATCGTGCTGGGCCGACCGGGGGTGGCATTCGCGGACGTGCGTGCCGCCGCAGAAGCCGTGGGTCTGGCAGAAGAGGTGGAGTCCTGGCCGCACGGATTCGCCACGGAGCTCGAGTCGGACGGACTCGGACTGGCCTCGACCACCGTGCGGCGCATCCTCCTTGCCCGGGCCATCGTCGTACGTCCACGGCTGCTCGTGCTCGACCATCCCCTGAAGAGCTTTCCGCCACAGGAACGGGCCCGGCTCGCGCGGTGGCTGGCGGAACCCGAGCGGCCGTGGACCCTCGTAGTTGCCTCGAATGAACCGGAAGTGATCGCGGCGTGTCCGCGCCGTGTGTGCATGGAATTTGGCCGCATTTCACCATGTTAAACCTTTCAGAACAAACGATTTCGGACCGCGTGCACACCGAGCGCTACCGGTCGTTCGGCATGCTCCGCAGCCGCTACACCGGCAAGTGGACGCGCCGCGCCTTCGTCGTGTTCGCGGCGGTCGTGGTCATCGTGCTGCTGTTGCCGTGGACCCAAAACATCCAATCCAGCGGCACGGTCACGGTCCTCGATCCCATGGGCCGCCCGCAAGACGTGCCTGCGACCATCCCGGGCCGCATCGAGCGGTGGCACGTGCGCGACGGGGATGTGGTTGCCGCCGGCGATACGCTCGTCGAGCTGTCCGAGGTGCAGCAGGACTACGTCGATCCGGAGCTGCTGCAGCGCACGGAGGAGCAACTCGCCGCCAAACAGGCGGCGGCCGCAGCCTACCGCGCAAAAGCCGACGCGCTCCTCCGGTCCATCACGGCCTTGCGCGGCGCCGCTACCGTGGCCGGCTCGACGGCCTCGAACGAAATCGACCGTGCGCGGCTGTTAGCGAATTCGGATAGCCTGAAATACGCCGCTGCGGCAGCGGGTTTGGCGGTAGCCGAAGCCCAATACACCCGCCAACGCGCCCTCTACGAACAGGGCCTCAAGTCCCTCACGGAGCTCGAAGCTCGGTCCATCGCGTTGCAAGACGCCCGCGCCGACGAGAACGCCGCGCGCAACTCCTGGGACCGCAGCCGGGCCGCCCTGCGCAACGCCCTGCTCGCGCGCTCGAACGTCCCGAACGACTTCGGCGACGCGCTCGCAAAGGCAGAAGCGGACCTCAGCAGCGCCGAGGCCGCCGCCGCCACCGCTGCGGGCGAGGCCGCAGAGCTGACGAATACGCTGGCGAACCTCCGGGCCCGCCGCGGTTGGCGCACCATCGTCGCTCCCCAAGCGGGACGCGTCACCCGCCTCCTGCAGGCCGGCATCGGCGAGCAGATCTCCGCCGGCGTCGCCGTCCTGACCCTCGTGCCGGTGGCGCACGGCATGGCGGTCGAATGGAAGGTGCGGCCCATGGACCTGCCCCTCATCCACGTGGGCAGCGAGGTCCGGTTCTTGTTCGACGGCTGGCCGGCGCTGGTGTTCAGCGGTTGGCCGGAATTGACCTTCGGAACCTTTGCCGGCAAGGTGGTGGCCATCGACCGCACGATTAGCGATGACGGCACCTTCCGGGTCCTTGTGGCCGAAGGAGAAACGGAGCGTTGGCCAGAAGCGGTCCTGCCGGGCAGTGGCGCGCGCGGCATCGCCCTGCTGAACCGGGTTCCGGTGTGGTACGAGTTGTGGCGGCAGTTGAACGGGTTTCCGCAGGATTACTACACGCCATGAGACGGTTCAGTTTGAGTTTGAGTTTCAGTTTCAGTTTGAGTTTGGGTTTGGGTTTGGGTGCGCAAGGGGAGTTGGGTGCGGGGATGGGTGCGGGGGTGCGCGGGGAGGTGAAGGAGGCGGAGTTTCTGGGCTGGGTGACGGCGTACCACCCGGTGGTGGAGGCGGCGGCGCTGTACGACGACGAGGCGGCGGCGTGGGCACGGCGGGCGCGGGGTGCCTTCGATCCGGTGGCGACCGCGTCGTCGTATGAGAAGGTGTTCGGAGGAACGACGTACTACAGCGTGCCGTCTGCCGGGCTGGAAGTTCCGCTGCGGGGACCGCTCGACGCGGTGGTGGGGGTCGGGACGGCTGAAGGGGAGCGGCTGAACCCGGAGCGGTATACGCCGGATGGAGGGGTGGCGCGAGCCGGCGTCGCGGTGCGGCTCGGGTCTGGGCTGGTCACGGATGCCCGGAGGACGGCCCTGCGGCAGGCCGAGGTGTACGCGGAGTTGAATGCCGCGAAGCGGATGGAGGCGCTGAATGACCTGTTCTGGGGGTCGGCGCAGGTGTTTTGGAGGTGGTACCGGGCGGCGCGGGCGGCCGAGGTGGTGGGGGAGGCGGAGCGGCTCGCCGGGGAGCGGCTGGTGCGGGTGCGGGAGGCGTGGATGCAGGGAGACCGGGCCGCCATCGATACCGTAGAGGCGTGGGGGGCGCTGGAGCGGCGGAGGGCGGAGCGGGGCGCGGCGGAGGCTGGGCGGGCGGAGGCGTGGGGAGCGGCTGCGGCGTTCTTAGCGGATGGTAGTGGCGTGGTACCCACC
>JBMTYE010000109.1:0-6011 GCA_049454255.1 Flavobacteriales bacterium | reverse complement strand
CTGCAAACTAGCCGCGCAGCGGCGGAAACTGAAAACTCGCGGCGAAGCCGCGCAGCAACTGCGCGTTATTCGGTGGTTCCGAGGAGGGCGCCGCGGATGCGCTCGATTTCGGTGGCGGCGGCGCGGGCGCCTTGGATGGCGGAGAGTTCGTTGACGCGGGCGCGTTGGAGGGCGAGCTGCAGTTCGCGGAAGTTGAGGGAGTTGATGGTGCCGAAGGCGAGGCGTTCGGCCCCGATGGAAGCGAGGGTGGAGGCGTTGCGGGCGGTGGCTTGGGCGATGCGGACGAGGTCGAGTTGGAGCTCGAGGCGCTGGTGGGCGTCCGCGAGGAGGCGCTGGGCCTCGAGACGTTCGTTGTCACGGGTCAGGGCGGCGATGTCCGCGCGGATGCGGGCTTGTTCGATGGCGCGTCGGGTGGCGCCGCCGTTGAAGACGTTGAAGTTGAGCGTGAGCAGGGCGGAGGCTTGGAGGGTTGCGCCCGATTTCTCGATGTCGCCGACCGAGAATTGACTTTGGGCATTTGAGAGCGCCGTGGAAAGGCCCACCACCGGATAGAGGCGGGCTTCGGCGGTGGCCATGCCCTGCTCTGAAATTTGGTGCGCGAGAACGGCATTGCGGACGGCGCGGCTGCCCGCATCGATTCCGGACATGAGCACGCTCAGGGCAGGGGCTGCAGTCGGGAGATCGAGCGCAGAAGTTAACGTCCACGCCGCATCCTCCGGATCGCCCATGAGGCGGTTGAGGTTGCGCAGGGCGGTGGCCACGGCCACCTGTTGCAGGAGAAGCGACGAGCTGTCCGCGAGCAGCGCGTTCTCGAACTGGAGGCCGTCGAAGGTGCCAGAGGTTCCTACCTCGCGCCGGGCCTGCCACCATGCGATGCGGTCGCGGGAAAGCGCGAGGGATTCCTCGAGGACCCCGATGAGGGCCTGCTGGACTAGGACGGCGTCGTAGGCGAGGAGGACCGCTTGGATGGTCTGCTCGGCGACAAGCTCGGACTGGCCGTCGGCCTGGGCTGCGACGAGTTCGAGGGAGCGCTTGTTCGCGAACATGGCGCCGCCGTCGTAGAGGGTCCAGTTCGCCGAGGCGCCCGCGTTGAAAGACTGGGAACCGAGGCGCGCCTGGATGAAGGAGGTCGGGTTGCGGGTTTGGTCCGAGATGGCGGTCGAAAGCGACGAGGTGATGCCTACCGTCGGCAAAGCGCCGGCAGCGCCCCAAACGTTGTTGAGGTCGGCGGATTCAGCCTGCAGCCGGGAGATGCGCACACCGAGGTTGTTTGCGAGAGCGCGCTCGATGGCCTGGCCGCGCGTGAGCGGAGTTTGGGCCGCGGCAGCGGACGCCCCCAGAACAGCGAGGAGAAAGAGGAAGTTCCTGTACATCAGTCGTTCTGCATCGCTTGAATTTCCACATCTTCACGGATAGCGGGTTCCGCAGCTTCCCGCTGCGGCCAAACTCCTCCGATGACCCACTGCCACCAGCTGTGCAACGGATTGATCCACAGCAAGAAAACCGGCAACAAAACGAGCGTCAGCACGGTTAAAAACAGCAACCCGAACGCCACCGAAATCGCCATGGGCACTAGGAACTGCGCTTGAAACGACTTGTTCAGCATCAACGGACCGAGTCCGGCTACGGTGGTGGCAGTTGTCAGGAAGATGGGCCGGAGCCGCGTCATCCCCGCCTCTCGAATGGCTTCACGCAGAGGCAACTTTTGCTTGAGGTTGCCGTTGAAGGCGGCCACGAAGACAAGGGCATCGTTCACGAGAATGCCGAGCAGGGCGACCATGCCCAGCATGGAGAACATCGAGATTTGGGCTCCCAGCAACCAGTGGCCGCCCACCACGCCGATGAGGGCGAACGGAATCAGGGCGAATACGGCCGTGGCCTGCAACGGCGACCGGAAGGTCAACACCGTGATAAAAAACATGATAAGCAATACGATGGGCAGCACCCGCTGTATGCTCTTCTGGGACTTGAGTGTTTCCCGGTTTTGGCCTTCGTAGCTCGCGGAAACCGAGGGGTATTTTGCTAGGATTCCCGGAATCGTCACGCGCTGAAGCTCGCCGTTGATGTCTGTAGCGCTTGCTTTCGCAAACGCCAAATCCGCCCCCACCTGGATCTCCCTGCGCCCCTGCAGCCGGTTGATGGCCGTCACTCCGCGGGTTACCGCGACATCCGCCACTTCGTGCAAGGCGACGAGGGTGCCGGCGGGGGTGCGAACGCGCAGATCTTCGAGCCGGCCGACGTTCGCGCGGTCTTCGGCGGCAAGGCGCACCCAGACACGCACTTCATCACGGCCGCGCTGCAGACGCTGGACCTCCTGACCGAAGTAAGCCTGCCGGATTTGGCCGATCACATCGGCCGCCGTCAAGCCCCACGCCAGTCCTCTGGGCGTCAGCCGCACCTCGATTTCCTCCAAGCCTTCTTCAAAGTTGTCGGTCACATCCTTCACATCATCGCGTTGCTGCAAGGCAACCTTGAGTTCGTCCGTAGCCGCGCGCAATTCCGTGAGATTCGCACCTAACAACGATACCGCCACCGGCCGCCCAAACGGAGAGAAAGCTTGGAAACTCAGGTTTTCTGCCCCGTAAATGGGCCCGACTTCGGTGCGTATGAGGTTGCCCAGTTGGACGGACTGCATGTTCCGCGTTTCGCCATCGAGGAGTTGGATATTGAGCGTTCCGTTCCACGGCGCTGGCCCGATCCGTTTGTCCACAGCAAGGACGACGTCCTTCCCGTCTTCCCGAGTCGCTTTGATGGAATCGTTCATCGCCCACACCACCCGTTCGATGCGGTCTAACTCGTTCTGGGTGATCCCTTCACGCGTACCTGGTTCCATGGTAAGCGTTACGGTAATGTTGTCCCCTTCGATGAATGGGAAGAAGGTCGTTCTCACGAACCCTCCTCCGATCAGGCCCGGTACGACGACAAGGAAAAGTGCAACCACCGTGCTGAAAATGAGCCACGGACGCTCCAGTGCCATGTCTATCACAGGACCGTATACACGCGTCTTGAACCATTCCAGCACATTGCCCACTCCGCGATCGAACCGGCTCGGAACGCCATCCCGCCTCAGCGCCTTCGAATGGGCTACGTGAGCAGGCAAAATGAGCGCTCCCTCAATCAAGGAAAACAGGAGCGTCACAATGATGACCACGGCCATATCGCCGAAGACATCGCCGAGACGTCCCTCGATGAAAAAGAAAGCTCCGAACGCCACAACCGTTGTCAAAACTGCCGCGGCCACAGCTGGAAGCACCTCAAGTGTGCCATTGACCGCTGCATCAAAGCGCGAAGCCCCGCGTTCGTGGTGCTGGAAGATGTTCTCCGCGATGACGATGCCGTCGTCCACCAGAATCCCCACCACGATGATCATCCCGAAGAGCGAAATCACGTTGATCGTGATGCCCAGCCAAAGCGCCAGCGCGAACATCCCGGCAAACGATACGGGGATGGACAAGGCCACCCAGAACGAAAGCCGCCAATTCAGGAACAACGCGAGAAACAACAGAACGAGGAAGAATCCCTGGATGCCATTCTCTGTGAGCAGGTCGATGCGTTGGCGAAGGACCACCGACCCATCCCGCACGATGTCGAGTCGAGTTCCTCCAGATTCAGCATTGTACTGCTCAACGAAAGCGCGGCAATCTTCCGTAATCCGCAGAATGTCCTCGGAATTCAAGTTATTCACCGTGATGGTGACCGCAGGTTCGCCGTTGTACCAGTTCCGGGTCGGGTCGTCCTCGGCCCACTGGTCCACCACGTCTGCCACTTCTGACAAGCGCACCTGGCGGCCGTCCGGATCCGCTCGGACCACCACTTCACGGAGCTCTTCCGCACGGTATTGCCGGTAACGGCCCCGGACCACGAGTTCCCGCTCACCTGTCCGCACCTTTCCTCCCGTCGACTCGATGTTCGCGGCGCGCACAGCGGCCGCGAGCTGCGGGATGGTCAATCCTCGGGCGAGCAGGTCATCTTCCCGCACCCGAATTTCGATTTCCTCGTCCGGGAAGCCCCCGAGTTCGACTTGGCTGATGCCGTCCATGGACCGCAACACCTGCTCGATGCGCCTGGCCTCTTCCTTCAGCTGCGCCAAATCCCCCGCCCCGCTCAACGCCAGCACCATCGCCGTCCCCACTGCCTCCCGCTTGAACACGATGGGCGGCTCCATCCCCACCGGAAAGGACGGAATGCGGTCCACAGCATTCTTGACGTCTTGGAGCACAGCATCCGTTTTTTCGGCGTTCACCGTTTCGATGGTGATTGTCGCAGCGTTTTCCGTGCACACGGAACGCACTTGGTCGATGCCCGCGATGCCTTGCAGGTTTTCCTCGATTTTCGCGACGACACCTTCCTCAATCTCGGACGGAGCAGCACCCGGGTACACCACCTGCACGAGAATCACCTTCGACTCCACTTCCGGAAAGAAATTCGACCGAATCTTCCCGAGGCTCGCCACACCCGCGAGCAAAATGGCAAAGGCAATCAGGTCGCCGACGATGGCATACCGGATAAAGTAGGTAATGGCAGAACGCATCACTCGGCGATGTTCACAGCCAAACCACTCCGTGCTCCGGCCACAGGCGCCGCCAGCAGCCGGGTCCCGTCCGGAACACCCCGCACGATGGCCCGCTCGGACGAACGGAAGGCCACTTCTGCAGGGACCTCAACCAGAGTGGTATCCGGGGCAATGGCCCACACCGCTGCATCCCCGGCGAGGATTCCGGGGTGCACAGCGACCGCTCCGTCAAAGCTGCGGCCGCGCACCGTGCCCGTGAGGTACATCCCGTCGCGCAACGGTGCGGCCGTTCTGCCAGACGCCCGGAGCGTACAGTAGACCGTCGCGGCTTGGGAAGTGATGTCAATGTTGCGCGTAATCCGCGCTACTTTGCCCGTGGCCACCTCGGCACCGGCGCCATCGCGGAACACCACGGCATCGCCGACAGAGACGACCTCGAGGTAGTTCGCACGCAGCGCGGATTTGAGTTCGAGTGCCGATCCACCGACGAGCGTGCCGACAGGAGTTCCCGGCCGCACGAGGGATCCCGGATCCACGAGGGCCGTGGCGACGACCCCGTCGAAGGGAGCGCGCACCGTGTATTTGGCCAGCCGTTCCTCCGCGGAACGGATGGCGTGGTAGCTGCTCAACACCCCGCGGTTCGCCCAAAAGAACCGCTCGCGGTCACTCGCCGCTTCGGGCATGGTCGGCATGGGCCGCTCTGGCCGTACTGCGCGAGCCCATGCTTCCCACACCGCCGCGCGTTCCGGGAAATCTACGCGGAAATCGGCGAGTCCCCCGGCGAGCGCCTGCAGGAACTGAGCCCGTTGGCCCGTCAGGGCAGCACGCGCTTCAGCATCGTCTAACCGCAACAGCACCTCGCCCTTGCGGAACGACACGCCCTCGCGGAATTCCTTGCCGCCCGGCAGCAGCACCCCGCCGACCTCGGCCAGGACATCCATCCGGTCCACAGCTTCGACGCGTCCTTCCACCGGCACCTCGGCCACCACGGCCCCGCTGCGGGCCTCGACCGTACGCACAAGGCGCAGGGCCACCGGCGGCATGGACGTCGGCGCCTCTTCTTTCATGCCGATGAGCACACGCATCAGGCCCACCCCGAGGGCGAGTACGACCGCTCCGGAGGCCAGTCGCAAAACGGCCGACAAAATAGGATGCATCTTCATGGGACAGTAATCGTTAAGGTGCTCGCCGGGGCAAGGGTAAAGTGCCCGAGCGCCGCACGGTTCCAGTGGTTCAGTGGATTGCCGGGGACCGATCCCGGCCCACCTCCGTCTGCGACATTGCCGAGGGTCACCCAGTAATCGTAAGAGGCCTCCGGAAGCGACCAGGCAAACACCAGTACCTCGTCGCCCGACGAAAACGTCCGCCCCCAAAGCACCGGCACCACCGTCGGGCCGTCGCCGCTGGTCTTGAAGCACTGGACCGTCTCGGTGGCGTATTCGCCGTTCACGATGGCTTCGACAAGAAGATTGCGGGGTGGGGAATCGGGGAAGTGGCA
>JBMTYE010000108.1:0-6019 GCA_049454255.1 Flavobacteriales bacterium | reverse complement strand
AACTGAAAACTGAACATGGACGGCATCCAACTCCTCGGTCTCCTCTTCCTCGCGTTCATCCTGGTGATTATTGTAAAGGGTGTTCGGATTGTGCAACAAAGCGAGGCGATGGTCGTCGAGCGTTTGGGGCGTTACAGCGGAACGCTGAACGCCGGCATCAACATCATCATCCCGGTGGTCGACCAGCCCCGAAGCGTGGCCTGGCGCTATACCGTCGACGGGCCTAATGGGCGGAGAATCACCCAGTACAAGATGCGCGAACGCATCGACCTGCGGGAGACGGTGTTCGATTTTCCCAAACAAGGCGTCATCACGAAGGACAATGTTGTCACCGAGATTAACGCGCTGATTTACTTCCAGATAACGGATCCCGTCAAGTCCGTGTACGAAATCCACAACCTGCCCGAGGCCATCGAGAAACTCACCCAGACGACGCTGCGGAACGTCATCGGCGAACTCGAACTCGACGAATGCCTGACCTCGCGCGATACCATCAACATGAAGCTGCGGGCCATCCTCGACGAGGCCACGAACAAGTGGGGCGTCAAGGTGAATCGGGTGGAATTGCAGGACATCAATCCGCCAGTGGACATCCGCGAGGCGATGGAAAAGCAGATGCGGGCTGAACGCACACGTCGTGCGCAAATCATTGAAGCCGAGGGCACGAAACGCGCAGCCATCCTCGAAGCGGAGGGCCGCAAGGGTGCTGACATCAACGAGGCGGAAGGCCAAAAAGCGGCTGCGATCTTGCGCGCAGAAGGCGAGGCCCAGGCCCGACTCGTCGTGGCGGAAGCAGAGGCGAAAGCCATCCGGCTCGTCGCTGAGGCAGTAACGGGAACGAAAGCCGATCCGACCCAGTACCTCGTAGCGATCAAGTACATCGATACGCTCGAGCAGGTCATGCGGGACGGCGGTGCCGGGTCGAAGACGGTCTTCGTCCCGTACGAGGCCTCTGGACTGATGAGCAGCGTGGGGGGACTCAAGGAACTGCTCAGCATCCCGTCCTAATTTCTATCCTTTCGGACCATGTTCGTGCACATGCGGTTTCAGCACCGCTTAGCCCCGGAGCGCTACGACCAATTCCTGGCCGCAGGGTGGTTTCGCGGGGCTTCGATGCTGTACCGCATGGACCTTATGTGCATCGACGGGGCGGTGAATTCCGTGATCAACGTGCGGCTCCCGCTCGCCGGATTCTCGCCGGACCGCCGGCAGCGCAAGCTCATTTCGCGGGTGGAGCGGCGGCTTCGCGTGGTCGTGCGCCCGGCTGATCCCGTGCCAGACAGCGCTCGGGAGAAGCTCTATGCCCTGCACCGGTCCCGGTTCCGAGGCCACGTACATGCCACGCTGCATGAGTTTTTTACCGCAGGCCAAGAAGAGTCCGCGTTCGACACCTGGGAGGTCGGGATTTACGATGGAGAGGAGCTCGTGGGGATGAGTTTTTTCGATGCGGGGAGTACCGCTTTGGCCAGCTTGCTGGCGGCCTTCCGCCCCGACTACAATGCCTATTCTTTAGGGACTTACACGATGCTTCGGGAAATTGCGTTCGCGCAGGATACCGGACGAAGTTTCTTTTACCCGGGCTACATTCTGGACCGCACACCGCTGTTTGACTACAAGTTACGCCTGGGTTCGATGGAATTTCTCGGGCGGGATCGGGCCTGGCATCCCTACAGCTTGTTCCGAACAGAGGAGACGCCGGGGGCGGACATCCTGCGTGCCATGGAGGCGTTAGAAGACCGCTTGAGGCGGGCGGGAATCGGGTTTAGACGCTGGCTCTATCCCGGATTTGCTTTGGGGCATTTGGCACGCTGGGAAGGGCGGTTCGTGCGGTTGCCGGTGTTTCTGGAGCTGGGCGCGGACGGATGCGGGACGGCGTGCATCGGCTATCTGAATGAACCGGGAGGATTCGAATGCCTCCGCATGGCGCCCAGTCCTGAAAGTGCTCACTGGGTGAATTACGAGTTGGCCGAAGAGTTCCGCGATGCTGCCCTGTACTGGCCACACCTGATGGAGGTCGTCCTCCTAGATGCCGAACATGCCTCACTTGCAGAGGCCGTCGAGTGGGCCACCAGCTGGAGCACCGCATCGGATGCCTTACCTATCCTTCCTTCTTCATGCGACTGAT
This sequence comes from Flavobacteriales bacterium, assembly GCA_049454255.1. Lineage (GTDB taxonomy): Bacteria > Bacteroidota > Bacteroidia > Flavobacteriales_D > Sanyastnellaceae > CAMCYM01. The sequence continues at coordinate 3,894 of JBMTYE010000108.1, read as the reverse complement.
CTCTTGGAATGTGAACGGCATCCGTGCCGCCGTGAAAAATGGATTCAACGAACGGCTCGAGGCGCTCGCTCCCGATGTGTTCGGGCTGCAGGAGACGAAGGCCGCCGATGACGAAGTGCGCGCTGCCGTGCGTGCCTGCGCGGCCGCAGACGGATACGAGGTCTTCAGTTCGAGCGCGGAGAAAAAAGGCTACTCCGGAACGGCGGTGCTGACCCGGGTGGCCCCGGTGCGCGTGCGTGCGGGACTCGGGCATCCCGGGCTCGACGGAGAAGGCCGCGTGCTGCATGCGGAGTTCGCAGACCTGCATTTCGTTACGGTCTACACGCCGAACGCTTCCGAAGGACTGAAACGCCTGCCTTTCCGCTCTGAATGGGACAAGGTATTCGCAGATTTCGTGCGGGAGTTAGCGGCGGACCGGCCGCTTGTGGTCTGCGGCGATTTGAATGTGGCCCATACTGCGTTGGATTTGGCGCGGCCTGCAGCGAATTACAATGTGACGCCGGGCTACACCCAAACCGAAATCGACGGCCTGTCCCACCTGCTGGCCCACGCGGGCCTGACGGACATGTGGCGGATACAGCATCCGGATGAGGTGGGGTACTCCTGGTGGAGCTACCGCGGCGGCGCACGCGAGCGAAACGTGGGCTGGCGGCTCGACTATATGCTAGCAAATGCGACGGCGGCGGAGCGTGCGGGAGCCTGCACCCTGCATCCGGATATGCTCGGCTCGGACCACTGCCCGGTTTCGCTGGAGGTACGGCTGTAAAGCTGTGGCCACCGCGCACAAAGGGAACGTTTAGGCCCTTGGTGTGCACGCGTGATTTGTGGGGTAAACCCTTCAAATCCCGAACGCATGTGGCGTATTTCTGTGGTCCTTTTCTTCGCGTGTGCGGCATCCGCCGCCACTGCCCAAACCGGTTGCACCGGCGATCTCACCCTCGACGGCACGGTGAACCTCAATGACTTGATGGCACTGCTCTCCGTTTACGGTTCGAACTGCCCCGCCCCCGCGGCGCCCCCGGAGGTGCGCTTTTCCGAAATCCACTACAATCCCGGCACCGCCCAAGGGAACGACAGCGACTGGGAATTCGTGGAACTGTACAACCTCGAGTCCTATCCCGTTTCTCTGAGCTCCTGGACGCTTGCCGGCGGACTGTCTGGCACATTTCCAGCTGATTTCACCCTTGCGGCGAACGGATTTGCGGTAGCCTGTGTGCGCGCGGACACGCTCGGCCCCCACGTGCCTGCTGGTGTGCCGGTCTTTCAATGGCCTTCGACGGCCAGCCTGAACAACAGCGGTGAAATCATTCGGCTGCTCCGCCCTGACGGCAGCGAGAGCGACATGGTCCCCTTCGAAGACAACGACGGCTGGATGACCGCGCCAGACGGAGGCGGTCCCTCGCTCGAGTGGATGGATATCGGGCTCGACAACGACTTCGCTTCTGCTTGGGCCGCCTCGTTCGTGCTCGGTGGCACCCCGGGAGCGCCGAATTCGATGTGGGGACTCAGCGACCCGGAATGAGTCGCACTTCTCCGTTGATGCGCACTTCGAGCGGCTCGCCTTCGAGAACCTGAACCTGGGCACCGGAGTGGCTGAGGTCCACCTGCAGCTCCCGGTCCCGGAAAAGGACTCGGAAGGTGAGCCGCTTCCACCCTTGCGGCAACCGCGCCTCGAATTCGGGCCGGCCCTCCCGTACGCGGAATCCACCGAATCCCTCTACGACTGCCATCCATGTACCCGCCATCGAGGTGATGTGCAGGCCTTGGTACACTTCGCGGTTGTAGTCGTCGAGGTCCAAGCGAGCGGTGCGGAGGTACAGGTCGTAAGCCGTTTCCATTCGGCCCAGCCGTGCTGCAAGCACCACGTGGACGCACGGGGACAAACTCGATTCATGGACGGTCTTCGGTTCGTAGAAGTCGAAGTTCTCCCGGTGGGTATCCGCGTCGAAATCGTCCTGAAAGAAGTAGAACCCCTGCAACACGTCGGCTTGCTTGATGAAGATCGACCGCAGGATGCGGTCCCAACTCCAGTGCTGGTTGATGGGCCGTTCTTCCGGGCGCAAGTCGGCTGCGCTCCGCTGTTCCTTGTCCATGAACCCGTCCTGCTGAAGGACCACACGCGTCCCTTCAAGTGCAGGAAGGGCCATGCCCTCGGCTTTGCTCCGCCAATCCCGGCATTCGCCCTCCCGGTTGAAGTGGGTTGCAGCCGTGTGCTGTTCGAAGGCCTCAGGATGGGTGTCAGCGAGCCAGTCGGCTACGTCAGCAGTATACTTCAGGCACCAGGCAGCGAGGTAGTTCGTGTACCAGTTGTTGTTGACGTTGTTCTCGTATTCGTTCGGTCCCGTTACGCCGAGCATAACCCACGCCGACCGGGCCTCTGACCAATTCACACGCTGCGCCCAAAACCGCGCGATGCCGAGCAACACGGGAAAACCGTGGGTCGCGAGATAGCCGGAATCGCCCGTATACCGGACATAGTTAAATATGGCGTACGCGATTGCTCCGTTGCGGTGGATTTCCTCGAAGGTGATCTCCCATTCGTTGTGGCACTCTTCCCCGTTCATGGTGACCATGGGGTAGAGCGCCGCACCGCAGCTAAAGCCAAGCTTTTCGGCATTTTCGATTGCCCGGCCGAGGTGGTGGTACCGGTACAGCAGCAGGTTGCGCGCGACCTGTTCCGGATGGCTTGCGAGGAAAAACGGCAGGCAATAGGCCTCTGTATCCCAGTAGCTTGCTCCCCCGTATTTCTCTCCGGTGAAGCCCTTCGGACCGATATTCAAGCGGGCATCGTCGCCGCGGTAGGTGGCGTTCAGGTGGAAGATGTTGAAGCGGATGGCCTGTTGCGCGGCCTCGTCGCCTTCGATGGTGATGTCCGATCGGTCCCAAATGGCTTCCCAGGCCGCCACATGGGCTGCCAAACCTGCCTCGTAGCCGGCAGAACGTGCTTCTGCAGCGGTATGCAGCGCTGCCGCGCGCAGGGCCGATTCCGGATGGTGCAAAGTCGTCGCGATGCCGATGAACTTCGTGACTTCCAGCGTTTCTCCGGCACCCGGACGAACCTCCCACACTGCATCGACGCGCGCCGTGGACACCTCCATGCTGGGAACGACCGAATGGCCATTTCCCTGCAGCTCCACATCCATGGCTGTGGCGGTTCCGAAGTGGGTTTTGTGGGTTGTGTTTGCGACGATGGCTTGGCCCGGACGGGGAGATTCTGCCCCGTCTTGCCGCCAAAACGCATCGTCCCAGTTGCTGTCTTCGTTGCGGACGTTGCCGTCCACGCCTGCTACCACCCGCACGGTTGGGCCTTCGCGATCGAGCTGGAGACGGACCCGAACGGCAGCCGTATCGGGGTTCGCCATGGAACACCACCGCTCTGCCTCCAGCACCGCGGTGATGCCCGAACGAAGGCGGACCACAGCCCGGCGCCGCAGCACTCCGGCTTTCATATCCAAAACACGCTCAAATTCAAGGACTTCCGCCTGAGCCAGATCCACCTCCTCCCCGTCGACCGACCAGCGCACATCCAGCCAGTTCGTCGCGTTGAGCACCTTTGCGAAGTACTCCGGATAGCCGTTCTTCCACCAGCCCACCCGGGTTTTGTCCGGGTAATAGACTCCAGCGAGGTAGCTACCCCGCAGGTGATCGCCCGTGTAGGTTTCTTCGAAGTTCGCGCGCTGGCCGAACCTGCCGTTACCGATGGCGAACAGGGATTCAGCTCCCCGCACGCTTTCCGGCCGCCAGCCGCGCTCGATGATGTGCCAGGGGTGAATCTCTACCCGCGGCGATGCTTTGCTTTCCGCCATGTCACTGGATAAGGTCTAGGAGGCCCTGCCACGAAAGTCCTGCGAAACCAGGGACTGTGAGGTGGGCTGTCGGCAAGGATCCGTCCGG